>CAYOOS010000701.1:0-2473 GCA_964405585.1 uncultured Acidobacteriaceae bacterium
ATCGCCGCCGGCCTGGTCCGCCGCGGGCTGTTCCGCCGATTCTTCGGCGGCCGCCGAGGCCTCGGTGTCTGTGCTGAGGCCCATCGAAAAGTCGTCGAACGACGGTATTTCCGCGGCCTCTTCCTCGAGTCCCCCGGGTCTCTTGGTGAGAATGATTCTCACGGTCTGCGCGATTTCCTCGATTCCCTCGCGGGTTTGCACGAAGTTGGGGGAGAAATCGGCGAATTTGGAATCGCAGAACTCGGCCAGAGCCTCCAGCGCCGCCTTGCCATCGTTGAGCTGCTTGTAGGTCTCCCGCAGGGCGGGAATGGACGTCGCATCGGCGGCCGCATCGAACTCTTCGGCGGTGATTTTCCCCTCTTTGACCGCCACCTGGCGGGCGTCCGCCTTATCCTGATCGGACTCGTAGCCAACCTTGCGGGACTCCTGATATTTGGTCCAGCTCAATTTGCCGGAGACGATCGGCAAATAGCCGAGCGACTCGATGCCTTTATCGGGGAGTTTAGTGGCCTTGCCCAGCCAGTTCAGGGGAGCGGCGCGAACCTCCATATCGCCGTCTTCATCGATCTCGGGATACAGAGTGTCCCAATACTGCTCCAAAAGGTCGTGAAGAAACTGGAAAGCCGGGGCTAAAACGGAAAAACCTTCCTTGCGGATGTGTGCGTCCACCAGCCACACGGCAATCTGCAGATCCTTGCCGCGCTTCGCCAGCGCATCGCTGGCCATCTTGATCACGGCCGGGTAATCGGCTGTTTTGAGGGCGGTTTTCCATTCGCCCTGAGGGGCGTCTACATCTTCTCGCCGGGCTTCTTTAATCTTGTCGGTAACCGGGTCGTAGCGCAAATTCGCGCCACTGGGATTCTCACCGGGAATTGGGTTGAGCAGATCGTCGCGAAGGGGCATACCGGTCCTTACTCATAATCATGATTGCGGGACGGAATCGTCGAATTGTAGCGACCGGATCTCAAGAATGGCAATAGACCGTTCCTCATCGAGCACGAAGAGCTTTTGACCGTACGGGATTTCGAGGGGGTCTTCTTTCGCCAGAATCCAATCGGTCTCGCGGCCCAGCTTCACTTCGTCGCGCGGGTGAGTGGCGGAAAAAGGATACAGGATGGGCATCAACACCTCGCCGAACTCCTTGCCTTCCATCGCCGGACCGGCAGTAATGGAGGCCGACGCCCACAAAAGATCGCGCAAATACCGCGGAGGCTCCGAGGTGAGCGAACCGATGTGCGCGAAAGGAAGCCAAACATACTCGCCGGCGATAAAGACCTCCAGCCGTGGGCCGATGCGCGGGTCGATGTCCTCGATGGAATGGAATTTTTCTCCGTTTATGGTGCCCGGGCGGAATTTGTTCAGCGGCGGCGCATTCTCATACTGTTTGGCTTCGAAGAAGGCCTGCCGTTTGCGCTCCGCGCTGAGCGCGGAACGGTACATCAGCCCGCCGATGGCGGCGTCGGCGTTGGCATCCGAGAGCAGGTTCAAGTGCTTTTCCGCGCGGCCGAAGTCGCCCGCGAAGCACAAGAGTTCGAACAGGAAAGTTCGCCGCTGGTTATCGCCGGGACGGTCGCGCAATTCACTACTCAAAGACTGAATCGCTTCCTGTACTTTGCCGGCTTGAAGGAGTTCCTGCGCGCTCATAGAAGTAAGGTCACTCTGCAGCAACGTCTGCGTGCGGATCCAGGAATGGCTCGTCCACATTCTCCCCGTTGATGATCAGAGTGGTCTGGTCCGCCCCGGTTTGGGTGACGTTCCAAGTCCACTCGTGATGAGCTCCGGGATCCTCGCCGCCATAATCGGTCTCGATGCTCGCGCCGGAACTTTGTCTCTCGTAGGCCATGGCCATCGCCTTGAAATCGATGACTACGGTCTCAACCGGGCGCCCTTGCCCTTCCCCGCCGGTCCATGTGACACTGGTCACCTGGTTCGCTCGAAAGCAATATTGCAGATAAATCAGGCGGTCTCCACCCGACTTACGGACCGCTAGGTTGATGGTAGGGATGACGTCACCCGTGGAACAATACTCGTAGAAGTTCGTGCTGGCACTATCCAGAAACTTGGTGATAGTCAGGGAGCCTAAACTTGCCTTTCCCTGGGCGCCCCCAACGGAGCCTCCGCCGCCACCCCCGCCGCTGCTCCTCCCTGCTGAGTGCAAGGAGCTCAGCTTCACTCCCGGGGGCAACCCTCTATTAACTGGCGGCTTGGCGGCAGCTCCGCCTCCCGCTCCGCCGCCCCCGCCCGACTGCTGCGTGGAGGAATCGGCATCATCTTTTTTTCCCAGATTAAAGCTAAACGTCGTGAATTCACACGCGAACAAGGTGCTAAAGAATGCATCCATGGTTTCGCCCTTGAACGCTATGCCGTCGGGGTCCCACAAAAAATTGTCAGGACTACTTTCGCCCATAAATCTCTCTCTTGAAGTCGCTTCGCAGGAGCACTAAAGCGCCTGAGACAACAGCCGCGACGCGGC
>CAYOOS010000702.1:0-2469 GCA_964405585.1 uncultured Acidobacteriaceae bacterium
TGAAGTTTGCGGCGCCATTCGTGTCCGTCATCGTCCCGGCGGCCAGCAACAGCAGTTTGCTGAAATCGCGCTGGTTCAGCGGCAGGCTTGATACTTCCTCCGCCGAAAGCTTTTCTCCGCCGGTCGTCTTAGCCGCCTTATTCTCCGCAGTCGTTACAACGGCAACGGTCTGACCCTGTGCAGGCAATTCCAGATCGGCGGCGAAAACGGGGCCGGCGCTCGAGGTAATCGGCACCTCAGCCGTATACGTTCTTCCTGCCACTTCAACTGCTACCCCATAGACTCCGATCTTGATGTCGGGGAGAAGAAATTCGCCATTCGAGGAAGTTTGCGCGGAATACTGCAGTGGTTCCGATAACCCGCGCAGGCCGACCGTTGCCCCACCCACCGGTTTCCCCGCGTGGTCGCGGAGCACCCCCCGCCAGGTTGTTGCCGGAAGAGATTGCGCCGACAGTGTCAGAAGAAAAAGAAAATAAAGCAGACTCTTGCGGCCTGAAGTTAACAAAGAAGCGTGCATTAAATCGATTATATATGAGCGCAGGTTTCAAGCGTGGTGGATTCGTGTAATCCGGCAATCTCCTGCGCTCCCCGCCAATCCTCAAAACGCCGCAGTATCCCCAACAAAACCGAGGAATTCGTGTGAGCGTATTTCCAAGGCTGGCCGCTAATAAAGCAGGTATTTGGCTCGAATCGCCTTGAACGCCTCGATCTCTTCGTTCCATTCCATTCCTACCCGCCTCGGATCCTCCCCCGCGCTGACCGCCTTTGCTGTCGCGTCGTTAAACATCAAGCCATCCAGATTTTTCATCTCAAACTGATCCGGATACAGCCAGTGTAGCGCCGACGCGATTTCGATCCCAAGTTCCGGCGCGTCGAGAGCGTTTCGGTCAGTAGCAACAATGTTCACGCCGCCGCATTTGCTTTGCGCGAACACCGCGGAGCTTGGAGTGAACTCTATGGGCACAAAACGCACTCCTCCAATAGTCCTCGCATTCAGATAGGCGGCCAGTTCCAGCGGCTTGATCCACGGCGCGCCCAGAACTTCGAAAGGAGTATCCGTCCCGCGTCCCACGGAGAGATTGGTTGCCTCCAGAATGCCGATGCCGGGATAAAGAGCGGCTTCTGTGAGGTTGCGCATATTGGGCGATGGATTCACCCACAGAACGCCCGTCGAGTCCAGCCAATCGCCTCTCTGCCAACCCTCCATTGGGACAACGGTCAGGTGCGAGTTCATGCCGCGTTCGGAGTTGTAGAACCGCGCCAATTCTCCAATGGTCATACCGTGGCGAATGGGAACCTGTCCGTAGTTCGTGAATCCTTCGCGCCCTTTGTCGCTGATGGGGCCTTGCACGTAGGCGCCGTTAATGGGATCGGGGCGGTCGAGAACAAAGATCGGTTTTCCCGCGTGTGCCGCAGCTTCCAGGAAATAACCGAGCGTGGTCTCGTAGGTATAAAAGCGCACTCCAATGTCTTGAATGTCGTAAACAATGGCGTCCACGGTGTTCAGAACGTCGAGCGAGGGATGTCGCTTGGCACTGGTGTCGCCGTAGACGCTGTATACGGGGATTCCAGTCGGCGCGTCTGTGGAATCGGGAATTGCGGTGCTGTCAACGTTTCCCG
Source organism: uncultured Acidobacteriaceae bacterium (assembly GCA_964405585.1). Taxonomy (GTDB): domain Bacteria; phylum Acidobacteriota; class Terriglobia; order Acidiferrales; family UBA7541; genus Acidiferrum. The sequence continues at coordinate 1,621 of CAYOOS010000702.1, forward strand.
TAGCGCTGTGCTCCGGGCTGAAGATCGTTGTAAGCTGAATGCCCTTCGCTTTGGCCAACACATCAATGGTGCGATTACCGTGCGAGTCCACTCCCGTCTGGTTGGTGACCAGCGCAACTTTGACAATTGGCTTGTGCACATCGCGCAGCTCGGCGAAATCATGGCTTTCCAATACATCTATGCCGGTGCGCACCGTACCATTGCGCGTGGTCACCATTCGCGAAGCAAACATGGCTTCGTTGTATCCCGTGATGCGTGCAAGTCCCAACTTTTGTTCTTCTGTGACCGTGAGCTTCAGCGCCTGCGCCACGGTCGAGGCCACGTGCGATCGCAGCGAAACGATTCCGGAGTTGTGTCCGTGCGGATGAACGGCGTTGGCAAGGATGATCACGTACGAGTTCGTGACGGGGTCAATCCATATCGAAGTTCCCGTGAACCCGGTGTGTCCAAACGAGCCGACCGGGTAAAACTCACCGCGATTGGTGGCAAAGGGCGAATCGATGTCCCATCCGATCCCGCGCAACGAAGCCGACGTCGGAGGCTGTTGCGGAGCGGACATTTTCTCGATGCTGAGCCGCGAGAGCACGTGAGATCCGGTCAGCATCTCCTGCGCGAACTTCGAGAGGTCGTCGGCGGTCGAAAAAAGTCCCGCATGTCCCGCCACGCCCCCCATTCGTCGCGCCGTGGGGTCATGCACGGTGCCGCGCAGCATCTGATGCTTTTCGTCATACTCGGTGGGCGCAATCCGCGCGCGCCATTCCGCGGGGGGCAGGAAGCGCGTCTCTTTCATGCCCAGCGGCGCAAATATATTCTTTGAAGCGTATTCATCCAGGCTCATCCCCGAAACCT
>CAYOOS010000703.1:0-2462 GCA_964405585.1 uncultured Acidobacteriaceae bacterium
TGCACAGTTCACTGCTGGGGGGCATCGCGATGGATGCGGAACATTACATTTCCTACTTTCGCGAAGAGGTGAATCACGAAATCGCACGCTTGAAAGCGGTGCTCCGAAACCCGGGCATCACTGGGGAGGAGCGCGAAGTGGCACTGGCGATGCTGGAATTCTACGAAGATGCAAGAATGACCCATGAAGGGTCCTTCCTGGAATCAATGCAAGAACTTGTTCCACCGCGAGCAAGGCGCGTCCTTGAAAGCGCTGAGCTGAATGAAAGGGGGGAAAGCACTAATCACAAGAAGGCGCGAGCCGCCTAGCCCGCCGGTGCCATGAAGGAGGCGGATATGGAAATCATCGAAGCAAGTACCCCGATTACGTTGAAGAATATTCTTTACCTCACTGATTTCTCACAAGCTTCTAGAGCGGCCCTTCCGTTTGCCATGACCATCGCCCGCAATTACGGGGCGGCAGTCCACGCCCTTCACGTGTTGGGATCAACGTACCACGACTGCACCAGTCCGACATTGAGGGCCGCATTGCTCTCGGCGGATGAGGAAATTTCGCAGGTAGAAATAGGCAAGCTTGATTCAGCGCTCGCGGGCACAAACCATCAAGCAATCGTGGTGCGGGAGGAAGACATCTGGCGGGCCGTAGAGACGGCCATAAAGGACCATGCTGTTGATCTTCTTGTGCTCGGCACGCGAGGCCGCACAGGTCCCCCAAAACATCGGCTTGGCTCCGTCGCCGAAGAGATTGTCCGGCGCGCGCCGATCCCCGTTCTAACGATTGGTCCAAATGTGTACAGCGGCTCTCATTACGATGCTCGCTTCAGTCGCGTGCTTTTCGCGACAGATTTCGAGGCCGAATCAGATGCCGCTGTAAGCTTTGCAGTCTCGATTGCACAGGAAAATAACGCCCAACTGATCCTGCTGCACGTCCTTGACGGTCCGCGGCCGGGACCAGGGAGTATAGTGGGACCGTCGGTTGCCGAAATAATGCATGGGCTGTATGAAATGATCCCGAAGGCTGCGGAACCCTGGTGTCGGTCGGAAGCCGTCGTTAAGTACGGTGATCCCTCCAAACAAATCGTCGAAACCGCCAAAGAGCGTTGTGCAGAACTCATTGTGCTTGGTGTGCGCGACCACGCCAATACCCTAGACATAGCGACACACATGGACAAGGCCACCGCTCACAAGGTGCTTGTACACGCTTTGTGTCCTGTCCTAACTGTGAGAGGTGTGCGTTCGCCGCAAGACGCGCGTGCAAATTAGCACCTCTGCTTCAGTTCAATCAATTGGGTGGGGCAGGCCCTTGCGGTTTTTCCAGCGGCTACGGCATGTGCTCGCTGGTGTTCAGTTGCTACGCCTCTTCACATTCGTTGAGTTTCTGACGGCATTTAAGATCACTCTAAACGTTCACAGAGGAAGTGGTTTTTGAACGATTTAGGTGGCGGAGTCAGGAGTGCTATCTCTTCCAGAGGATCGCTCCACAAAGAGATGAGTTTGCCGTTATCTCGGCTGATTGCAGCTTAGTTCTCATTCTTTGCACGCGGCTGCTTCGCTGGGTCCGCGTGCTCCCGGTCGTGTTCTGCCCGGGACTCAACGACAAGTATCAAGTGATGATTCTGCGATGCAGGATTGTTGTCTTCGCGAAGCGCAACATAGAGAGTAGGTGTGTCCCAAACGTATAATCGGTCTTCCCATTGTTGTCCAATCGCGTTACGCATGGGGAAGGCTGTTTCACTGGATCGAGAGCCGAATTTCTTCGTCAGATCAGCGTTGATCTCGCCAAACTCTCCATGAGCTAGCGTCTGTAGCTTCACGAGCGTCCCACCGTCCAAAACAAAATCCATCCAGTTCGATGTTGACACCGTCGCACGCTCGCCGCTCTTTACAGCAGCCAGAAGCCAGTCACAATCAGTTTTGTTGGGGTTACGCTCGCATATGCTGACCCTCTGCTGCACTTCCGGCTCTTTACTCAGGAGTTCCATTACGCTCTCCCCTATGAAATGACCCTTGATATCGGGCGGCTTGACTTTCGCGGTCTGGGCACACGAGGACCACGAAAAGAAAAGGAACACGAGGGAAGCGAGGCGCTGTAGCACTGGTTTTGCCCTTCTGGCAAGGTAGCTCGACGCCGCAACTTGAGGAATAGTACGGCCATAATATGTGTCTAGTTGGGTAGGGGAGGCCGCCTCAACGACCAGCGGTGTCAACGCAACCCAGTTCGGGATCAAGGTGAGGTTCAATCATGCTTTGCCGTTTGGCACAGGGACTGACTGTTAATTGACAACTCGAGCTGAATAATGGTACTTGTCCGCCTGAGCACAAACTGTCTGGCTCCTGCTCGTACTCTCCTGAGCAAACGGCCCAAAGCCACGTCGGACGGCCATGGAGAATTCCGGCACTTTCATTTTTGAGATGCTGGATGAGCGCTTCAGAAAGCCTAATTGCAGTGTGATGCGGCTGCCT
>CAYOOS010000704.1:0-2461 GCA_964405585.1 uncultured Acidobacteriaceae bacterium
CGATCATCTGCGTGCCATGGGCATCCGTACCATGATGATCACGGGAGATAATCCCCTGACAGCCGCAGCCATCGCCCGCCAAGCCGGTGTGGACGATTTCCTCGCTGAAGCCAAGCCCGAAGACAAAATGGCTCTCATTCGCAACGAGCAAGCCAAAGGAAAGCTGGTCGCCATGACTGGCGACGGAACCAACGATGCACCCGCTTTGGCGCAGGCGGACGTTGGCGTGGCCATGAACACCGGAACGCAAGCGGCAAAAGAAGCCGGCAACATGGTGGATTTGGACTCCAATCCCACTAAGCTCATCGAGATCGTGGAGATCGGCAAACAACTGCTGATTACCCGTGGCTCGCTCACCACGTTTTCCGTTGCCAACGACGTGGCGAAATACTTCGCCATCATCCCGGCGATGTTTGCGGGAACGTTTCCCCTGCTGAACACTCTGAACATCATGAAATTGCGCACAGCGGATTCCGCCATTCTCTCCGCGGTGATCTTTAATGCGCTGATCATCATCGCGCTGATCCCGCTGGCTTTGCGCGGCGTTCGCTATCGTCCATTGGGCGCCGCAGCGCTTTTGCGGAGAAACCTGCTGATTTATGGGCTGGGCGGCGTGATCGCCCCGTTCGCCGGAATCAAACTGATCGATATACTGCTTTCGTGGCTGCATTTGGCATAGAGGATGGTATGAAGAATTATTTGATCGTCGCTATAAAATTCACACTCGTCACAACCGTAATTTTTGGCCTTTTGTATCCATTGGCGGTAACGGGGTTGAGCCGATTGCTCTTTCCGAAGCAGGCCGATGGAAGCTTGCTTGAAAAGAATGGCCAGGTAGTTGGTTCACGGCTGATCGGTCAGGCCTTTACGTCAGATAAATATTTCCATCCACGCCCTTCGGCCGCCGGAACTGGATATGACGCCACGGCCTCGTCTGGCTCAAACCTTGGTCCGACGAACCAACAGTTAGTCGATCGCGTAAAACAGGACGTTACGAAACTGCAGCAAGAGAATCCGGGAGTTCCCATTCCTGCCGATTTGGTTACTTCTTCGGGCTCGGGGCTCGATCCCGATATCTCGCCGGCAGCGGCGGAATTTCAGATCCCGCGGATAGCACGCGTCCGGGGAATCACCGCCGAAGCGCTTCGTCCGGTAATTGCGCGGCACACACAGCAGCGGCAGTGGGGGATTCTGGGAGAGCCACGCGTCAATGTGCTGGAACTAAACCTGGATCTCGATACGAGCTTCCCTTCCAAACAATAACCGCATGTCAGAATCGGGGCGCAGTGATTATTTACCTGCTGAACTTTTCGGCGGCTGAAAGCGATAGCCGATCCAGGGCTCGGTCAGTATGTATTTGGGATGCGCCGGGTCCTTCTCGATTTTCTTTCGCAACTGGTTGATCACCACGCGAAGATTTTCTGTTTCCTCGCCATACTCGGGTCCCCAGACCGTCTGCAATAAACGCCGATGCGTGACCGGCTTGCCCTGTTGCATCATCAATTGCTTCAGCACGTCAAACTCTTTCGGAGCCAAGTGAACCTCTTCCCCGCCCGCGGTTACGCGCCGCGTTTCAAAATCCACGGAAAAATCCTTTGTATGAAAAACAGGCATGGCCTCCGAGGGAGCATGACGCCGAAGGGAAGCCCTCACGCGTGCGAGCAGTTCTTCGATTCCGAACGGCTTTGTAACATAGTCATCGGCGCCCGCGTCGAGGGCAACTACCTTGTCCCGTTCCGCATTGCGCACGGTAAGCATGATGATGGGGGCATCGCTGGTGCGCCGAATCTCCTTACAAGCTTCAATCCCGCTGATGCCCGGCAGATTCACGTCGAGAAGAATTAAATCGGGCTTAAGCTTGCCCGCAAGCTCGACGCCTTCTTCGCCAGTCGCAGCCTCGGAAATTTCGTAACCCCGGAAGGAAAGAGTGGACCGTAGAACGCGTCGAATCTGCGGTTCGTCGTCAATCACAAGAATGCTGGAGGAACTCATCGAGCCTCACCTCGCCGGACAGCGATGGGTAGCGTGAAGGAAAAAACGGAACCGTGGCCCAGTTGACTGGTCACGTTTATCGTGCCGCCGTGGGCGGTGGCAATGGCTTTGGCGATCGGCAATCCCATGCCTGTGCCGCGCACGAGGTAGCGCTGATCGCGCCCACGATAGAATTTGTCGAAGATGAGCCCCTGCTCGAAGGAATCGATTCCCGGCCCGCTGTCTGCCACGCTCACGGTCACAAAACCTCCACCCTGATCCGCCGAAATGATGATGGGCTTGTCTTTGGGAGAATAGAGATTCGCGTTATCAATAAGCTGCACGAGGATGTCCTTCGCGCGGTCAAGGTCGGCACGCACCGGGGGTAAATCGTCGGCCAGCTTAATGGTTAGTTCGCGGTCACCGAGCGCTTTCTTCAAGTGTTGCAGCGATGTTTCCACCAGCGTGGCCACCGGAACCGCTTCGAAGT
>CAYOOS010000705.1:0-2459 GCA_964405585.1 uncultured Acidobacteriaceae bacterium
CTGATTCGCGAATCCGCCGCATATGCGCGACAAGGCGCAACATCGTTTTGGGTGGAAGCGCCTTTTTCGACGATTAAGCCTGACGAACCCGCTAACGTTGTCGTTCATTTGCGCAACGCGCACCGCGAACGCCTGGGCCAGCCGCTATCCGGCGAAGTGAAACTGGAACTCCTCTCCGGCGAAAAAGTTCTGCAAACCGCGCGCGTTCCATTCTCAGGCCCCAAGTTTGATGCCGAAGCCAGCTTTCACACCACGCTTCCGCCGGGCTTCTACACGATTCGCGGCGTGTATGAAGAGTCCGGGCTACCGCGCGAGTTTTACCAGAACGCGTTATGGGTCGAGGACGAAAAGCTTCTCACTTCCGGCCCAACACTCGGCGTGCATGGCGATTTCCTGACGCGCGATGGCAAACCATTTTTCCCCGTGGGCTCCAACTATTTCAGCACGGAAGAAAATGGATGGGATTTCTCCGGCCCGCGCAACGCGTGGGTCTGGGAACGGGATTTCGCGGAAATGGAAAAGCACGGCGTCAATTTTGTGCGCACGGGCGTGTGGATGAGCCATCTGCACTTCGTCGAGCCGCTAACGGACATGGTGACCGAGCGTTTCGAGCGCAATCTGGAGGCGTACCTGCTCTGCGCGCGCCGCCATAATATTTTCGTCAACTTCACGTTTTTTGCATTCATGCCGCACACCGGCACGCGCAACTATTTCGAAGCGGGTGATTCGGGGCGGAATCCGTACCTGGATCCGGTTTCGATTCGTGGCGAGGAGGATTACATACTTTCCGTCGTCAACCGTTTTCGGAATGTGCCGGGACTGAGCTGGGACCTGATCAATGAGCCCAGCTTTTCCAATCCCAAACGGCTCTGGAAAGGCAATACGCCCAACAATGATCCGGCAGAAATCGCCGCGTGGCACAAATGGCTGCAGGAGACGTATCACGACGTGACGGCGCTGGCGAACGCGTGGCGCGTGACACCCGAGCAACTCGGCAGCTTCGATCAGGTTCCACTGCCCAAGATTGCGGACCTGACGCAAGAGCGCTACGGCGATGCCAATCAGATTCGCGCGTTGGACTACAACAATTTCGCACAGGACGCCTTCTCTGGCTGGGTGCACACAATGGTTTCCACGATTCGCTCCACTGGCAGCACGCAACTCATCGACGTCGGCCAGGATGAAGGCGGCGTCACCGATCGCGTGCTCAATCAGTTTTACGCCACCAGCGGCGTTTCGTTCACCACCAATCACACCTACTGGCGCGACGATGGACTGCTGTGGGATTCCGTCGCCGCGAAATCCGCAGGCATTCCCAACATTGTTGGAGAAACCGGCTACCAGCCTGCGTGGAATCCCGATGGCACCTGGCGGCTGGATGAATTCACCGGCGCGCCGCTTCTGGAACGCAAGTGGGCATTGGGATTCGCGGCCGGAAACAGCGGCGTGCTGACGTGGGATTGGGACCGCGAACCGGATTTCGGCATTTTGCGCAGCGACGGCTCCGCGAAAATCTGGGAAGGCATGGTGAGCGGTGTAGCGCAATTCGCCGCCAAGGCCGCGCCCTATGCCACGAATATAATTTCGCCACAGGTGGCCATCGTATTGCCGCAATCGCTGCAGCTTTCCGTGTTCAATGCCATGGCGCTTGACGCGCAGAAAGCTTCCGTGCGCGCGCTGTACCAATATGCACGCGGCGAAGCCTATGCCGTCGGAGAATACCAAACTGCGCGCCTTGGCAATCCCAAGCTGATCATTTTTCCCTCACCGCTCGCGCTCGATTCCACGGCCTGGGAAGACATCCTCGCCAAGGTGCGCAACGGTAGCGTGCTTCTTGTCACCGGCCCATTCGACCGCGACGCGCATTTCCATTCCGCCGGACGGCGTGAGCAGATTGCACTTCCCTATGAGGACGCCATGCTCACTACTCGTGAATCCATGCTGAAATGGCCCGAAGGCGAGGCGCGCTTGACCTTCGGCGGAGACAGGACCACTTACCTTGACCGCGCCGTTCTTCCCGGCGGCGCGACCTGGGCGGAAAAATCCCTTGGCAAGGGCAAGATTCTGCTGGCGGCATTCCCGTTGGAATTGAACGACAATCTGGAAGCCATCGGCAGCGTGTATCGCTACGCCATGAAGGTCGCCGGCGTCACGCCGACCTATTCCGCGGCAGTCAACGACCCCGGCATGCTGATCTGCCCGACGCAATTTCCGCACGCAACACTTTACATGCTCACGTCGGAATCCACCGGACGCGATATTTCGTTTCGCGACCTGAAAAGCAACAAGGATTTCAGCGCGCACCTGGAACCCGGCCACGCCGCGCTGCTGCTCGTGGGCGAAGACGGCGCGATTATTGCGTCGTATAACTGGGCCGCGCACTAGCTGTTCAGGCCGAAGCTCCCAGGGCGCGCGCGCCTTCCACTTCGATTAGTTTTCCAGAGCCCACATCATAGATG
>CAYOOS010000706.1:0-2453 GCA_964405585.1 uncultured Acidobacteriaceae bacterium
GTGCGCGCGTAAAGCTGGTTGGCAACCAGGACTTCGTCAATGACACTCATAGCGGCCCAGTGTACCGCAGCCTCGTGCTAATCGCACAACGCCTGTAAAGGGAAGCGGACCTCACGGTAAGATGGAGGACACAAATGGGTTTGTTGCCCGCTCGATGCCGCAACGCATCATTCCGGGAGGAACATGGCGAGAATCACGGTAGTGGGTATCGGCCCCGGGCCCATCTCCTGCTTAACGCGGGAGGCGGAAGCGGCGCGGCTGGGCGCGCAAAAGATCTTTTTTCGCATTGGCTCGCATCCGGTTTACGAATGGCTTCGCGGCATGGGTAAGCACGTGGTCTGTTTCGACAAGCTCTACGCCAGCCACTGGGTGAAGCCAGGCGACGTTTACGAATTCATGGTGGTCGCCTTGCTGAAGGAAGCTGCGCTGACCAGCGAGGTGGTCTATGCGGTTCCGGGGAGTCCCGACGTGCTGGAAGTGACGACGAATCTGATTCGCGCCTGGGCTCCGAAGGAAAGCGTGGAAGTTCGCGTGCTTCCCGGGGTCAGTTTTCTGGATGAGGCGCTGGCGGCGATCAATTTCGATTCTGCGTTGGGGCTGCAAGTCGTTTTACCCTTGACGCACCTTCAGCACGGCCTTTTCACGCCGCGCTTGGCCCTGATGGTCTGCCAGATTGAAGCCACCACGCATTCGCAGGAGCCTCCACGGGTGGATTTGACGATGAGTTTTCTGCTGCGGTCCTATCCTGCGCAACACCCGGTGACACTGCTGTGGACCGATGGCATGCCGGATTATAAGACACAGACAAAAGTGGTGGCGCTTGCGGATCTTGTTCGCGAATACGGGGAAGTGAAATTCTTCGCGAGCCTCTACGTGCCTCCGCTTGAATAGAACGGGAGGGCTTTCAATGCTCCCTAGGTTGTACCTGACGTCGCATCGTCCGATTCCCAAAAATTCTCGCAATCCAGTATCTCGACCCCGATCAGGTATTGCGATGGTGCGTTTTTTCTGACCCAAACAATCCGCGCATAGGCTTTCAGCGGGCTCTGTTGCTTCTGAATCCAAAGTGTTTCGCCTTCTTTTGACGCGCGCGCCGTCGCGATGCAAGCTCCCAATTTGCTGATATTCAACGCGTTCGCAAGCTCCTGCTTTCCGCCGGCATCTTCTTCCAGATAAACCGGAATGGGAGGATTACGCGGCGCGCGAGGTTCCCTTTTCAGCTGTTTGAACAACTCCATGGCGGAAAAGGAGACGGCGAGAATTTGTTCGCGCTGCGTAGCGCTGAGTGATTTTGCGCCGGCGATAAGCTTCGTCGCCTGGCTCATCAATTCCGAAAGGAATGTTGCAATCGCAGTTCGTTCGGCTTGGGGTGGTTCGCCCTTATGCAAGAGTGCGTCGTATTCTTTCAATCGCTTCGCAGCCACATCGGGGAAATGCATCCGGCACCACGAGCGCGCATCCAGCGAGGCCTCCGCTGCAGCCTTGCAGCCGGGCCATGCACACAAGCCCTCAGGCATACCAGCCTCCATGTGCGCGGTGTCGTATCTGTGCCATGGCGCGCCTCGCCTAGCTCTACCTTAACCCAGATTCCGTCATTGTGGGCGCGAACGCTCTGCACTGGTCACCACTCCCGGGAGGTGCCCCGGCCCTGCGGTGAAGCTCCATTTGTACGAATTATCCCCGCGTGCAGGGTTAGCCGACAGTTGGCAATTCTGCTACGCTGGGCAGTGCATTTGACTGAATGCAGAGGAGAACTCACGTGACTGTCGTGGCCGGAGTGGATCTTGGGGGAACCGCCGTCAACTATACGTTGATCAATCAGCAGGAGAAATTCCTGATTGACGGATTGTGCGAGCATCCGGCCCTGGCCAAGCAGGGACCGGACATCTGCCTGCAGCAGATTGCCGATGGATTGAAGATTGCCACCGACAAAGCAGGTGTTTCCCTGGCGGACGTGGTCGCAGTCGGACTGGATACTCCAGGCCCGGCCAGTGCGGCGGGACTGCTGAGCGCGCGAGGCTCGACCAACTTCGTTCACCCGAAGTGGGCTTCGTTCGACATTCGCGAAGGGTTGGCGAAAAAACTCGGTAAACCGGTCTCCTATCTGAACGATGGCAACGCCGCTGCTCTTTGGGGGCACTACACCATATTTGGATCGAACAGCCATGAAACCTCGATCTCCATCGTGATCGGGACGGGCAATGGGGGCGGCATCATTCTGGATGGACATGTCGTGAAGGGCAAAAACGGTTTCGGCGGAGAGCTTGGCCACGTGCTCATTCCGTATCAGAGCATCGATGGGACTACGGGGATTAAGCCGCATTGCAATTGTGGGCGGACCGGCGATCTGGAGTCGCTCTGCTCCCTTGGCGCGATCGAAAGGAATATCCTGCCGTATTTTCTGCCGCGCTATCCAGGCCACCAATTGGGGAAACAGAATGCCCACGAGGCAG
>CAYOOS010000707.1:0-2450 GCA_964405585.1 uncultured Acidobacteriaceae bacterium
CTTGTTCCACTCCTTCATCGGAAACTCGCCCAGCGGCCAAAACCTTGAAGGCAAAACAGGGCTTGCTGGTCTGGCGCATCACTTTGTACATGCGCGGGGGATCGCTTTGCAGGTAGATATCATGAGGCATTTCCATGATTTCGCCGTTGAGCACCTGCTTCCACTCGTCGATGGTGCGCGTGCGGTTGTAGACGCAGCCGGCGTAAAAATCGACATCCCAGCCTTTCTCTTCCACATAGGCGATCACTTCTGGTTTGTGAGTGCCAACGCCAACCAGGATGCCTAAGTCGCGGACTTTCTTACACCACTCCTTGACGGTATCCATCTTGCCTTCGCGGAATGCTACGTCGACCACTTCGCCCTGCCTTTGCATGGCCAGCGGTTTGAGGCTTTTCGCCAGCGCAACGGTATCGTCCTGGGCGATCACCTGCATGATGAGGTGCATCTTGCCGCCTTCGGCTTGAAAACGTGCCCAATCTTTGGGAGCGGGGTCGAGATGGACGTAGTTAAACGCGTTGATGCCGAAGCGGTTGCACTCGTGCATGACCTTGCAGACGCGGTCCGGTGTGTACCAATCCTTCATGGCAGCGCCAAAATTGTTGTTGTAATGGGCGAAGCCGCAGATGGGGTTGGCGCCGAGAACCAAGCGGCTGATGTCTGCGCCGAAGAACTTCATCTTGGGTACCTGGATGTCGGAGCCTGGTTTTGGCGGAATCGTTTTTGCAGGGGATTGCGACTGTGGAAATTCCGTCGCGTGTGCATTGATGGCAGAGGCAGCGCCGGAGAGAGTGGCTGCCAGAACCGCGCTGGTGCGCAGGAAGTCTCTTCTTGTGGTGTTTGACATGGGGGTGCGTGCTCCGATCCAGCGCTGGGCTGAAATAATTCGGCGGAAGTCACACGGCCAAATGAGCAAGGGCGCGTGTGTTGGCCCGGCCTTCTATTCATTGGCTTTAGCAGCGGAGAACGGGGGCGTCTGTAACCGGCATCACTGGGGGGTGTGACAGGATGGGCAAGCGCAGCGTTCTCTATTCGTTACGACAGGAAACCGGTTGGAACTCTTGGCGGTTGGTCAGGCGGCTCCCGTCAGGTGGAGGGCGTGGCGGCTTTGGCAACGAGATAACGATCCAACGATTCTAGTATGAGCTTCCTCATTTCAGGTAGCTCCTCATGGGCCGTGTCAAATAACTCGATACGACAATCCGATTCCCGGCCATATTTGCGATAGAGGGGAAGCAGGCGATCGCGAATCTTTTCGACGCCGGGGACAGGAGTTAACGGGTCGCGCCGCCCATTCACGCTGAGGCGTGGACGAGGCACGATCAGTTCGTTGATGTCCGCCGACTGGAAGTGTTTCAGGAGAGAAGGCACGTAGTAAAAGATTCCGTGGGCGCTGAGGGCGTGCGTCTTAATCAGCTCTTCGTAATCGGTCAGGCAGCAGACGTCCGCGCATAGACGAACGCGCGGATCGAGAGCCGCGAGCCACCAGGCTTTGGTTGAGCCCATGGACATTCCGAGAACACCGATGCGCTGGGGATCAACTTCGGGACGGCTGGCGAGAAAGTCGAGAGCGCGGAGCTCGTCAAACATCATCATGCCGTAGAGCACTTGCCCCTGCCAAAGCATGAGCTTGAAGGCGTCCTCCTCACCGCGTTTCCCGTCTGCATCGTGCTGGCGCTCGCCAAAGCACCAGCTATCGATGGCCAGCGTTACGAGGCCTTTCTCGACGCACACGGGAGCGTAGGCGGGCTGGACGTCCACGCCGCGCAGAAGCTGTTCTTTACCGAGGCCATACATTCCCGCGTGCCAGTGGATGTAGAGCAGACCGGGAGCAGGGGACTGGCGCTTGTCGGGAATTAAGAGGAGCGCGGGAACCGGCTCGGCGCCGTTGAGATCGAGGATGAGGCGTTGCAGAGTGTAGCCATCGTGCTTTTCCGAACTCATTAGTTTCGGCACGCCCAGCTTGTGCTGCCAGGGGAGGTCACCCAGCAGACCCCAAAGTTCTTTTCGCCGGTGGTCTTGATAAGAGGAGAAAGACTCGCTTGAGTCAAAGCGAGGCGACGCTGATGAAGTTACTCTCCCGGTTGTCCCCAAGGCTGCGGCCGCTCCGCTCTGAACGAAATCACGTCTGGTGATAGGCGCCATGATTGCTCCTGGTGGCGTTCTGTTTGGGCCGAGAGCCGCACCCAGCAGAAGTCATTGAGTTCTTCTTATCACAGCCACGTGTGGAGGGGCTGGTTTTTTGCTAAAGGATAGAGATCGAGGACCAGACGGTGCACTCCTTTTCCGTTGACCTGCAACACCGCATAGCGCGATTGCTCCATCGTTTCTGTTGTAGCGTTGACTGCGCGTCCGTCGAGCGTCGCCCTACTTAGGCTGCGTTCTTTCGGAAGAAGCACACGCAAATCAAATTCTTTTCCCGTGCCAGTGAATTCGAGCGAAATGCGGTTGAG
>CAYOOS010000708.1:0-2445 GCA_964405585.1 uncultured Acidobacteriaceae bacterium
GCGTCCTCCACTAAATCACGCCGCCATCTGTCTCAAATTATCTGATGACGGACAAGCCAGCATCGCCTTGCGCGGCTTCAGCTACGATTTCGCCAAGGGTATCCAGAGAGTTCATTCTTCGCCATCCCTTGAAAGTGCAGCAGCGATCTCTCTGGCGAGGCTATCGATTAGCTCCCGGATTTGACTGCAGTGCTGATCGCGCTTCGGGGACTTGCTATTTTCCATTTTCTGAAGCGCGAACTCCGCGTCTTCGAGATCTTCACAGATTGAGCGAAAGGATTCGTCGCGAGCGGCGCGCTCCTCAATCGCCTGCTTTTGTGAGGGAAACCAACGAATCGCGGCGGCAAGGGTCGAATACATTTGGAAGATGCCTGATGACGCGCCAGGAATGACAATATTGATCAGCACTAGCTCATGGGCGTACCGCGAAGAAAAACCGTTTGTGGAGTAACTTACCGTAGCTTACCTGCGTCTGGAACCGGCCGATGGTCCATTAAACACTTAGGAATGCGTATGTTTCGGATGAAAAGATCACATCTCAGAATTTGAAATCATAGGAGCTGCAAGCTTGGTAGAATGACCGACCGGACCAAATTAACCGCCCACAGAATCGGTCGGCGCGCCAACCAATTGCATCGGGAGTGGTAAGGCATGGGGAACGAGGAACCCGAAGCTATTGGCCAGGGGGGTCGCGCGCCTTTGCCGCCACCTACTCCAGAAGCTATTCGGACCCAACTCGGTCGCATCCTGGCGAGTCCGGAATTCCAGCTCCCCGAGAGAGGGCGGGCGTTCTTACGCTACGTCGTCGAGGAGGCTCTCGCGGGTCGCGCGAAGCGGATCAAAGCCTACTCCATCGCCGTTGAGGTGTTTGGCCGCGACGAGGGGATAACACCGGATGATCCTGTGGTGCGAATCGAAGCGGCTAGGCTGCGGCGGGCGCTGGAGCGCTACTACCTCGTCGCCGGACAGCGCGATCCAGTCCGTATTGATATTCCTAAAGGAAGTTACGTTCCGATCTTCACTAGCTGCGCCACGGTTTTGATCGATTCAACCCCCGTTGAGGGCGGTTTGCAGCCGGAGTCTTCGATTCCTCCCTTGCCTCTAGGACCCAAGGTCAAATGGCTCATTCCGACGTTTCTGGCGGTCTTCTTCGCCATCGTGGGAATTGGCTATTGGATCTTTGATCGCTCGACATCTCAATCATCCTTGCGTTCGCCGAAGGCCACGGCTCCGGAGGCGCCGACGCTGGTGATCATACCGTTCGCAGATCTTGGCGAGGGTGCTGAGTCCAAACTCTATGCGCTTGGATTGACAGAGGAATTGCTCAATGAATTGCCGCGCTTCAAGGAAATGAAAGTTTTCGGCCGAGAAACGTCCGAAGCCATATCTCCCCAAGCCGACGCGTCGTCTATTCAGAAGGAACTCGGAGCCCGCTATTTGCTTACCGGCGGCGTGCGCGTGTCTGGCGGCCGGGTGCGGGTGGACGCGCGCGTTATCGAAACGAGAACAGGGGCGATCCTATGGTCTCGAACCTACAACGAAGATTTGCGCTCGCGTGATCTCATCGCGATTCAGTCGGAAGTCGCTGGAAAGGTCGCAAGCGCTGTGGCACAGCCCTATGGAGTGATTTTTTCAGCGGACGTCACTCATTCGCAACAGTCGCCGCCAGACGATCTCGACGCTTACCTTTGCACGCTCCGCTTCTATGCTTATCGCGCCGATCTGCGCGCAGATAAGCATGCGGAGGCCCGCGACTGCCTCGAGACCGCTATCGCTCGGTTTCCAACCTTTGCCACCGCCTGGGCGATGCTTTCGATTGCCTACCTCGACGAGGACCGCTTTTTGTTCAACTCGCGAACTGGCTCCTCGCTGCCCTTGACGCGGGCGCTCGAAGCCGCGCGCCGAGCCGTGAAGCTTGATCCAGAGAATGCGCGAGCCCAACAGGCGTTGATGTTGGCCCTATTCTTCAACAGACAGTTGGCAGAATCGCTTCGTGTGGGTGACGAAGCTCTGGCCCAAAATCCCAACGACACGGAGCTGATGAGCGAATTTGGTATCCGCGTCGCAATGAGCGGGCAATGGCGGCGCGGTGAGCAACTCTTGGAAGAAGCTCTTGCCCGTAACCCCGGCAATTCGGACTATTACCATGGAGCCCTCGCACTTACCGCCTATATGCAACAGAATGACGAAAAAGCACTGAGCGAACTCCGCCAGGCCGATCTGCAAGCGTTTCCGTTGTTCCATCTGGTGGGCGCGGTTATCTTCGCGGAGCTCGGCATGGCAGTTGAAGCGACCCGGGAGGGAGAAACGTTCAACAGATTGCGTCCCGATTTCCCTCCCAACGTAAAGGCGGAGTTAGCGAAGCGCAACATTCCGCCAGAGGATCAGGTGGAGGGTGTCCTAAACGATGTGTAAGGAGGTTTCCGTGAGTTTACCTTTACGAGG
>CAYOOS010000709.1:0-2441 GCA_964405585.1 uncultured Acidobacteriaceae bacterium
AGCCCGTGGGAACCTTCCTGCTGGTAGGGCCGAGCGGTGTCGGTAAGACCGAGACGGCGTTGGCGCTCTCCGACCTGCTTTACGGCGGTGAAAAGAACGTCATCACCATCAATATGTCGGAGTTCCAGGAAGCCCACACCGTGTCCACCCTGAAGGGCTCGCCTCCGGGATATGTCGGGTATGGCGAAGGCGGAGTGCTCACCGAAGCGGTCCGGCGGCGTCCCTATTCGGTAGTGCTGCTCGATGAGGTGGAAAAGGCCCATCCGGATGTGCTCGAACTCTTCTTCCAGGTTTTCGATAAAGGAAACATGGAAGATGGCGAAGGCCGCAGCATCGACTTCAAGAACACCATCATCATCCTGACTTCCAATGCCGGCACCGCCACCATGGCGAAGCTCTGCGCCGATCCGGAGACTGCTCCCAGCCCGGAAGGGCTCGTCAAGGCGCTCAAGCCCGAGCTGGACAAGGTCTTCAAGCCGGCGTTTCTCGGCCGCCTGGTAATTACGCCTTTCTATCCCATTCAGGATGAGGCTATGAAGAAGATCATCGTCCTGAAATTGGGCAAGATTCAGCGCCGCTTGCAGGAGACTCACAAGCTCGCGCTGACATACGATCCCAAGCTCGTCGAAGAGGTAGCCAAGCGCTGCACGGAAGTGGAAAGCGGCGCCCGCAACGTGGATAACATTCTCACCAATACCCTGTTGCCGGACATCTCTCGCAAATTGCTGACGGCATTCGCCGAGGGGATTCGACCGGCATCGATCCATGTGAGCATCGGCGAGGACGGTTCGTTCGTATACGATCAGGCCGCGGGCCACGCCGCCGCCGGCCACGCCGACTAAAGAAACCGTAATCGTGGTTTACCATTTGCAACCGCGGGGAAAGGGGACTCTATGGCTCCCGACGACAACCAAGTCCAATTTACGCAAGACGGCCGGCTCATCAAAATCACCACGACCCTGGAGAAAGATAAGTTGCTTCTGGAGAAGTTTTCTGGCGAGGAGACTCTTTCCAAGCCGTTCGAATTCGAAGTTACTTTGCTGTCCACCGACCCGGAAGTCGATCTCCAGAGTCTCCTTCGCACCAACGTAACCGTCGAGATCACCCTGATTGACGAGACGCCTCGTTATTTCAACGCCGTCGTCCACAGTATGATGCAGAGCCATGAGGGCGCCGATCAGGATTCCGGCGCACAAGGGGCGATGGGCCACGCCGCTGATGAGCTGACCGTCTACCAGGCCATTCTGGTTCCGAAGGTCTGGTTTCTGTCGCTCAAGCACGACTGCAAGATCTACCAGAACCTGTCCGTCCCGGATATTGTGGCGAAGGTTCTCAAGGACAATGGCATTTCGGATTACAAGTTCCAGACATTGGGCACATATCCCAAGCGCGACTATTGCGTGCAGCATCGCGAAAGTTGTCTGGATTTCATCCACCGGCTGTTGGAAGAGGAAGGAATCTTCTATTACTTCGATCACGAGGAGTCCAAACATACCATTACCTTCGTCGACCAGAACACCAAGCGCGGCGCCGTGCCGATGCCCGAGGGCCAAAGCGCCATCAAATATTCCACCGAGCGGCAAGGGTATGTGGATGAAGGCAAGGAAGGTATAGTGACGCTCGAACGTATCGAAGGGGTTCACACCGGCAAGGTCTCCCATACCGACTATGACTTCACCAAACCGAAAGTGAGTCTGGCGGGTAGTACGGGCAGCCAGAATGAGGAGTCTTACGATTATCCCGGAGAGTACAGCGAGGTGGACGATGCCACCCGTTATAGCCGCATACGGCTGGAAGAGAAGGAGTCCCTGCAGAAAGTAACGAACGGGACCAGCCGCGTCCGCAGCCTCGCGCCCGGACACTTCTTTTCTCTGGAAGACCATCCCCGCAAAGACACCAATGGCGATTACTTTCTGAGCTCGGTGCATCACGAGTTCTCGGAAAGCACTTACCGGTCGGATAAGGGCGTTGGGCAATCGGCCGGAAATACCTTTACGGCCATCCCCAAAAGCGTGGCGTACCGCCCGCCTCGCGAAACGCCGAGACCCACCGTGAAAGGGCTGCAATCCGCGGTGGTGGTCGGGAAGGACGGCGAAGAAATCTGGGTTGATCAGTACGGGCGGGTGAAAATACAGTTCCATTGGGATCGTGACGGCCAGAATAACGAGAACAGCTCCTGCTGGTGTCGTGTCGCCCAGATGTGGGCGGGCAAGAATTACGGCTGGATGACTATTCCACGCATCGGCCAGGAAGTGCTGGTCGATTTTCTGGAAGGCGATCCCGACCAGCCGGTCATCGTGGGTCGCGTGTATAACGCCGACCAGATGCCGCCCTGGGATCTGCCCGCCAACCAGACGCAATCCGGGATCGTCACACGCAGCAGCAAGGGCGGGAGCGCGGACAACGCCAACTACCTCCAATTCGAGGATAAGACGGGCTCC
>CAYOOS010000710.1:0-450 GCA_964405585.1 uncultured Acidobacteriaceae bacterium
AGGCGCGCGAAGCGTGCAATCCGTACTATCGCGCGTGTCCCACGATTGTGCAGGATGTGATGGATCGTTTCGGAAAGCGCACCGGTCGGAACTATCACTTGTTTGACTATTACGGGCCGGCGGATGCCGAGCGCGTGGTGATCCTGATGGGCTCTGGCGCGGGCGCTGCGGAAGAGGCTGTGGACGTTCTGAGGAAAGCGGGAGAGAAGGTTGGGTTGTTAAAGGTGCGGTTATACCGTCCGTTTGCAGCGTCGGCGTTCCTTAGCGCCATTCCCGCAAGCACAAGAGCGATCGCTGTTCTGGACCGCACGAAAGAACCGGGAAGCCTCGGCGAACCGCTGTACCAGGACGTGTTGACGACCTACGCGGAGCGATACGCGACGAAGCCCGGCGCGGGCATTCCGCGCATCATCGGCGGGCGCTACGGATTATCCTCGAAAGAATTCACAC
>CAYOOS010000710.1:460-2434 GCA_964405585.1 uncultured Acidobacteriaceae bacterium
CGGAGCCGAAGAATCATTTCACCGTGGGCATCCAGGACGATGTGACGCATACCAGTTTGCCGTACGACCCGGATTTCTCGACGGAAGATCCACGGACCGTGCGCGCTCTCTTTTACGGATTGGGCTCAGACGGCACGGTGGGCGCCAACAAGAACTCCATCAAAATTATCGGCAAAGGCACCAACAATTATGCACAGGGCTACTTCGTGTACGACTCGAAGAAGGCTGGCGCGGTAACCGTTTCGCACCTGCGTTTTGGGCCAGACCCCATCCGCTCCACCTACCTCATCACCAAAGCCAATTTCGTGGCCTGTCACCAATTCCAGTTCCTGGACCGCATTGACGTCTTGGCAGCGGCGGAACCGGGCGCGGTTTTCCTGCTAAACGCGCCGTTTGGACCGGACGAAATCTGGGATCACGTGCCGAAACAGGCGCAGGAAATCATCATCAGGAAAAAATTGCGGTTTTATGTGATCGACGGCTACACCGTGGCGCGCGCCGCAGGCATGGGTAGCCGCATCAACACCATCATGCAGACCTGCTTCTTCGCCATCAGCGGCGTGCTGCCGAGGGACGAGGCGATTGCCGCCATCAAGAAAGCGATTGCGGATACCTATGGCAAGCGCGGCGAAGCCGTCGTTCAGAAGAACTACGCAGCCGTGGATGCGGCGATTGCGCATCTGCACGAGGTCAAGGTCCCTGGCAAGGTGACGGCGCTGTTTGACATGCTCCCGGCCGTATCGCCCCACGCGCCAAAATTTGTGCGCGATGTGCTCGGGACAATTATTACGGGGAACGGCGATTCGCTGCCCGTCAGCGCGATGCCCACCGACGGAACTTTTCCGACGGGCACGGCGATGTGGGAGAAGCGCAACATCGCCAAAGAAATCCCCGTGTGGGATGAAGCGTTGTGCATCCAGTGCGGTAAATGCGTTCTGGTCTGCCCACACGCCGTGATTCGCGCAAAGGTGTATGACTCCTCGCTGCTGAAGGATGCTCCTGCCACCTTCAAATCTTCCAAACCGCGTTGGCGCGAGTTCGAAACGCTGAAGTACACGCTTCAGGTGGCGCCGGAAGATTGCACCGGCTGCAAGCTCTGCGTGGAAGTCTGCCCGGCCAAGAGCAAAAGCGAAGTGAAGCACAAAGCCATCAACATGGAAGATCAAACGCCGCTGCGCAAGCCGGAAAGCGCCAACTGGGACTTCTTCCTGTCTCTGCCGGAATTCGACCGCAACAAGCTATCGCACTCGCAGGTGAAGGATTCGCAGTTGCTCGAGCCGTTGTTCGAGTTCTCGGGCGCTTGCGCGGGTTGCGGAGAGACGCCTTACATCAAATTGCTGACTCAACTCTTCGGCGATCGCTTGCTGATTGCCAATGCGACGGGCTGCTCTTCGATTTATGGCGGGAACCTCCCCACCACGCCGTACACATTGAACAAGGAAGGCCGCGGGCCTACCTGGTCGAACTCGCTGTTTGAAGATAACGCGGAGTTCGGCCTGGGCATGCGCCTGGCCGTTGACCAGCAAAACGTGTACGCGCGCGAGTTGCTGACGCTGATGAACGGCGCGATTGGCGAAGTGCTCGTCAAAGGCCTGCTGGAAGCCGATCAATCCAAGGAACTGGGAATTCAGGAACAGCGCCAGCGCGTCGTGGAGCTGAAGAAAAAGTTGCATTCCCTGAATACTCCAGAGGCGCAGGCGCTACTGCCGGTCGCCGATTGCCTGGTGCGCAAAAGCGTGTGGCTGTTGGGCGGAGACGGTTGGGCCTACGACATTGGTTTTGGCGGACTCGATCACGTGTTGGGTTCGGGGCGCAACGTCAATGTCCTGGTGATGGACACGGAAGTCTATTCCAATACCGGTGGACAGATGTCCAAGGCGACTCCACGCGGCGCCGTGGCGAAATTCGCGACAGGTGGAAAGCACACCGCGAAGAAAGACCTGGCAATGGAGGCGGTCAGCTACGGTTACGTTT
>CAYOOS010000711.1:0-2432 GCA_964405585.1 uncultured Acidobacteriaceae bacterium
ACGAGTGACCAAGTCAAACGCGCTAAGGAACGCTTCGAAGACCTCATACAGAAAGAGAGTCCACATAAGGTTTTTGTCTTTAGCAAGCAAGCATGGTCTACTTTTCCACTGAGCCGCAAGAAGGAAGTAACCGACAAGGGCTCGCGGGCTCTCGACTCAAGAGAATTTCCAGGGTTTTCTTGGCGAACATATGACGCGGGAGATCACGATGCTATGGCATTCGGACTTCGCCACACTCAAGGAGCGGATGGGAAACTGATGCGACGGGCGGTGCGGCATATACTCGATATACCCGTACCCGGAATTTTATCTCGAACTTATGAGTTGAGTTTGCACTGAATTCAGTTCTCTTCCGCGTTTGGCGCCGTCACATGCAGCGACGCCAAGTCGTCCAGCGACTTTCTTAATTCCGTGTGGAGAGCAACAGCGGTTTCTGTGGTTTTCGTGCATATCGGAAAAAAGATGGTGCGGTCGAGTGGATTCGAACCACCACGGTATTGCTACCGCCAGCCCCTCAAGCTGGTGCGTCTGCCAGTTCCGCCACGACCGCACTGAGGAAGAGACTTTATTGTAGCCGCGCCGGGCAAAAGCGGCAAGCGGGCTACGGGGAAAAGTAATCAGAACCAATTATGGAGTGCTGCGGATTGACGTCGGTCTTGCGTTCAAAAGTGCCTGCTCGGCGGAATAGTTCGCTTGGGATTTAACTTGTCAAAAGCGGCGGCGAGCCGCCGCACTCCAAAGACTACTTTTTGGGCTGTGTGGCCGGTGCTTGTTGTTGCGGCGTCGCGGACTGCGGAGTTGCCGGCGTTTGCGCTGCTGGTGCGGGCTTCGCGGGAGTTGGTGTGGCCGCTTTGGGGGCTGGCTTGGAATATTTCTGCAGGACCGAGCCGCCCTGCTCGACTCCCTGATCGACGCGCACGACCATGGTCAACGCGCAGACCATGAACATGATGGCGCACCAGGTGGTGGCCTGCGAGAGTACGGAAGCCGCTCCGCGCGGGCCAAACGCCGTCTGGCTGCCTGCCCCGCCGAACGCTCCGGCCAGGTCCGCCGCCTTGCCGCTCTGCAGCAGCACGACGATGATCAGAACCAGGCAGTTCAGAATAAAGAACGGCTTCAGAATCCAGCCGCCCCACGAAAGGCGAAACCCGGCGCCGATGATCCCAAAACCGATCAACAATGCAATTGTCCATTTCATCCAAGCTGGCATTCCACACACCTCAATGTATTAAACGTCGCTTTCGCCTACCCTGGCGGATTCCTTGATTGTCAGAAGGCGGCCTAGCAACAGCTCCTAGCGCGGCCAGTCCTTCACCAAGCTTGCGAACGATTTCGCGTCCAGGCTCGCCCCGCCAACCAGCGCGCCGTCGAGTTCTTCTTGCGCCATCAATCCCTTGATATTGTCGGGCTTGACGCTTCCGCCGTACAGGATGCGCAGGGCGGCAGCATGGCTGGCCGAGAACTTCTCCGCGGCACAGTGGCGAACGAACTTATGGACCGCCGCAGCAATTTCCGGGGTTGCCGTGCGGCCCGTGCCAATGGCCCAGACCGGTTCGTAAGCTACCAGAATACGGGAGAATTCCTCGGGGGTCAACGCGCCGACGCTGCCCAGGAACTGGCCCTGAATCACCTTTTCGGTGTTGCCGGCCTCGCGGTCGGCAAGCATCTCGCCGATACAGACGATGGGCGTAAGTCCAGCAGCTAGAGCAGCTTTGGTCTTCTTAAACACGGTTTCATTGGTCTCGCCGAAGAACTGCCGGCGCTCCGAATGGCCGATGATGGTGTAGCGGCATCCGGCCTCGACCAGCATGCCCGTGGAGATCTGGCCCGTGTAGGCGCCTTCCTTCTCCCAATAGACATCCTGGGCAGAGATGCCGATGTGGCTGCCCTTGGTGGCATACACTGCAACGTGAATATTCGTGAAGGGCGGCGCGATGACGATGTCGCAGTCGTTCACTCCTGCCACCAGCGGAAGTAACGCGTCAAAAAACGCGCGTGTCTCCGCTTGATTTTTGTACATCTTCCAGTTGCCGGAAATGACCCGGCGGCGTTTTACGGTGCTCATTTGTTGGTTAATGCCTCCACGCCGGGCAGCTTGCGTCCGCCGAGAAATTCCAGCGAGGCGCCGCCTCCGGTCGAAATGTGTGAAATCTGATCTGCCACTCCGGACTGGTGCACGGCGGCCACGGAATCGCCACCGCCAATGATGGAAATGGCGCCCGCGGTTGTGGCAGCGGCCACGGCCTTGGCGATTTCCAGCGTGCCTTTGGCGAACGCTGGCATTTCAAAGACTCCCATGGGGCCGTTCCAGACGATGGTCTTGGACTTCGCGATTTCCGCCTTGTAGGCCGCGATGGTTTTGGGGCCGATGTCCA
The DNA here is from genome assembly GCA_964405585.1 of uncultured Acidobacteriaceae bacterium. Taxonomy (GTDB): domain Bacteria; phylum Acidobacteriota; class Terriglobia; order Acidiferrales; family UBA7541; genus Acidiferrum. Next base: position 2,376 of record CAYOOS010000711.1, read on the forward strand.
GACCCATCTGGTCGTCGGGGGTGGCGGAGACATCCACGATTGTTGCGGGAGAGTCTG
>CAYOOS010000712.1:0-2432 GCA_964405585.1 uncultured Acidobacteriaceae bacterium
ACTTCAGTAGTTCGAATTCCCGTCCCTTGTATCCCACGCGCGCTTGCCGAAAGAGCACCGGGCTACCGGATTCGATATAGATCGCGAGCATCACGAACGGCAAAATCGGAGCGACCAACAACAGAAGGATGGCGGACACGATGATGTCAATGGCTCTCTTTGATGCCCTTAGCCAGGGAGACTTCTTAAAACCTTCCGAGAGAATGAACCAACTCGGCGAAAGATGCTCGATGGTGATCCGCCCAGAGAGCCGCTCAAAGCAACTGTGTACGTCCTCGACTCTCACTCCGGCGAACTTCAGGTGCAGCAACTCTCTCACCGGCATGCTCCCTCTGCGTTCTTTGAAGGAGAGAATGACTCGATCGATCTTCTCGCGCGCTGTGATCGCTTCCAATTCAGAGACCGCGCCGACCACCCGCGGGTTCACCAACGACTTGCCAATGTCCTCGCCCTTTTCATCCAAGAACCCGACAACCTGCATGTTGTATTCAGGATGGTCCAGGATGTGTCGCACCAGCGAGATTCCTGCGTTCCCAGTGCCCACCAGCAGCACCCGCTCATCTCCCTTCGCCAAAAGGTTTATGGCATTTGCAGACAAGCGCCAACTCATCAGAAGCACCAGGCTGAGCGGAGCGGAGGTCACGGCGATGCTTCTGCCAAGACTGGAATCGGGAATCAAAAAGTAAGTGAGCGACAAGACCACGCATGAGGCACCCAAAGCCTGCATGGTGTGCACCAGCAGATCGGCCCGCCGCCTGACAACACGAAAATCATACAAATCGTTAAAGTAAAGACAGAGCTCACAAACGACAGCAACGAGCGATGCTTTGGACCAAAACCACGGGTCGCTGAGTTCAATTACAAATCCCCCAGGCATGCGCAGTGCTGCAGCAATCACCAGGGAGGCAATCAAGGCTAGGAAGTCCACCCCCATTAACATGAGGGTGCGGGAGGGGATTTCGTGTGATCCAATTCGTGGCATTGTTGCTGTTTCCGACTTGCGGCCCGGTGCCCTTAGCGGCTCCAGCGAAGGAAGCAAGCCACTCGAGGGGGCAACCCGACGATCGATATACACCCCTCGCTGACTCCAATGACGCAATTTGCGAGCCATCTTTATGGCAATAAGTCTTTTATTATCAATGCTAAAGAAAGACGCGCTTGGCTCTGTGGGGGTGCCTGGGAAAATCGCTTCCACATTTATGACTTCTTCAGTCTTTGGCCCCCGACGGCAAGAAACTCCCCCTAATCCAAGTTTGGGAAATCAAACGCGCCGTGGCGAGCCATCCGAGGTCAGCTAAGCATCGAGCAAATTGCCTGCAAGGGATTCATGAACGCCAGGGAGAACCTCCAGAACTGCGACTATGAGCGAGTAGGCGCCGAAAAAGTGTCCCGTTCTTCTCCCCGAACATCCTGAACAAGCAGCGGTGCACCGCGGTTACCCTCGCGCAGGAAAAATCCACTATGGGGTTCAAAATCGCCAAACCCTCTCTTTCAAGCGCGTTGTGAATTACTTCTACAGTCAAGGCTTGTTGTGAATCGAAACCGATGGCCGTACACTGTGGCTGGCTTGAAAAGCGTCCGTTCAGCAGCGACGGTGATTGTCTGTCCCGTAGTAGCTTGCATCCCCGACTATTCCTTGCTGATCCGCGACTGAGGTGCACACTTGAAGAAATTTGGCCTGATCTTCTTGATTCTCGCTCTTGCTTTCTTTTTCTTGTGTCTAATGCGAGGGGCCCAGGCTGCCGAACCGCCACCTCGGATGCTCGTTTACTACATCGCGGCCGACGAGGTCGTCTGGGATTATGCTCCGCACGGCAGAAACCTGGTGGGGTTGCCGGGAGCGGAAAAGGAAGGTCCATCCGGCGGGACGAAGTACCGCAAGGCGATCTATCAGGAATACACAGATGCCACTTTCAAGACCCTGAAACCACGTCCGCCCCAGTGGGAGCATTTGGGCATACTGGGACCGCTGATCCGCGCGGAAGTCGGCGATGTAATTCAAGTCGTTTTCAAGAATAACACCAGGATTTTCTGCAGCATGCACCCTCACGGGTTGGAGTACGCGAAGGAATCCGAGGGCGCCGTGTACAACGATGGAGTTCTTCCCGAACAGAAGAAGGGCTACGCCGTCGCGCCCGGAGAAACGTATACCTACATCTGGTCTGTGCCGGAACGCGCGGGACCCGGGCCGATGGACCCCAGCTCTGTAATCTGGATGTACCACTCACACTGGGTCGAGCCAAGGGATATGAACAGCGGCCTGTTCGGGCCAATTATTGTAAGTAAACACGGCACCACCCGGCCGGATGGCACTCCGCTGGATGTGGATCGTGAATTCGTGATCGCGTTTGCTGTATTTGATGAAACGGAAAGCTGGTACTTCGAGGCAAACACTTCGAATCAGCGAAGATGGACCCCGGGGCTCAGATCCA
>CAYOOS010000713.1:0-2428 GCA_964405585.1 uncultured Acidobacteriaceae bacterium
TTTTTGCGGTCGGTGCGCGCGGTGGCGGAACAGTACAAGGATATCGAATACAAAGAAATGATCGTGGACAATGCGTGCATGCAGATCGTGATGAATCCCGGGCAGTTTGACATTTTGCTGCTGCCGAATTTGTATGGCGACGTGATGAGCGATCTGGCGGCGGGGCTGGTGGGTGGGTTGGGTGTGGTGCCTAGCGGGAATATTGGCGATGAAGGCGCGATTTTTGAGGCGGTGCATGGGACGGCGCCGGACATTGCGGGGAAGGGACTGGCGAATCCTACGGCGCTTTTGATGAGTTCGATCCTGATGCTGGAGCATTTGGGCGAGTCGGCTGCGGCGAGGCGGATTGAGGCGGCGCTGGTGAGAGTTTACAAAGAGGGGAAGCACGTTACTAAGGATGTGGGTGGGACAGCGGGGACTGAGGAGTTTACGGATGCGGTGATTGGGGAGATGGGCGGGAAGTAGTCGAAGAGCGGATTGTTGTGCTGTATGAGTGGCGGCCCGCCTCGGAAGGCGGGCCCTACAACGGCGCGAAAACAAAGAAAACCCAAGAGCACAGTCAGGAATGACTGTGCCACAAGTCCCTGCGCTACAGGGTGGTTGCGGGATGGAGCGGGAATAGGATAGGATTCCGCGCCATGACTACGACAACAAAAGAAAAACCTAAGGCAAAAGCAGCGGCGAAGGCGAAACCGAAGACGGCTGAGGGTTCACTTGATGCCGTGTTCGAGGAGTTGGTGACGATCCTCAAGCGGCAGGTGCCTCCATTCAGCACGAAGGTGCCACTGGTCGTCAGGAATAAGAAGGCGTTTCAGATTACGGTGCCTAAACCCGTGGTGGTGCCGGGGTCGTATGGGGGAAAGCCCGTGCCCATCCAGTTGGCCGCGGTGATTTTGCAGTCGGGTTACGTGGGGCTTTACGTGATGTGCATCTACATGAATCCAGCGGCAAAAGATAAGCTGCCAAAATTGAAGAAACTGCTGAAGGGCAAATCGTGTTTCCACGTGAAGAAGCTGGACGATGTTCTGAAGCGGGAAGTCGAAGAGGCGCTGGTGATTGCTGCAGCGGAGTATAAAAAGCGCGGGTGGGTGTAGGGCGCCGTCTCTCAGGTGCGCCTCAGAAGTCTGAAACTAGTCTTCCCTTCCCTCCCTATCCTTGGGGGCTCCGGAATCATTTTGGGGCTTTTGCTTCGTGATCGGGACAGAGCTGTTGGGGAGACCGAACACCATGGTGTTCCCCGCAGATTCTGAAAAAGCCTGCAGGGCGCGAAGCTGTAAGAGATTCGGATTGTCGTCCATGATGCGGGCGGCATTGGCCAAATTGCGGAGAGCGGCAGTCTCGCCGCGGGCACGTTCCAGGGCGGCTTGGCCTTCCTTTTGAGCTTTTACCACTTGCGCGTAGGCTCGTTTCATCTCGCCGGCGAACATGACGTCCTTTACATCCACAAGTTTGAGGGTCAGACCATACTCCTTTGCTTTCGCAACGGAGCTTTCCAACAATTTCTTGCCGATGGTGGCGCGATTCTGCATGAGGTCATCGATCTTCTCCGTTGTGACGAGTTCGCGAAGGGCCATCTGTAAAGTCAGGTAGAGCGCGTTGCGATAGTTCGCCGTTTTGTTGATGGCCTGATTGGGATCGGCGACTTCATATTCGGCGGCGAGACTGATTTTGACAGTTACGCCATCGGCACTGACGACATCCTGGCCGGGAATGGTGACAAATTCCGGGCGAATATCCACGGGAACGATGGAAGTGAACGCGGGAAGAATCCAATATTGGCCTGCGCCCAGCACGCCAGCATGCCGTCCGTGCGAATATTTCAGGCCCTTTTGATGCTCAAAGATGGTGATGCGCTTAAACCGGAAGACCTTGTAGAGAATGAACGCCAGCACAGCCAGCAGCACCAGAATCCAAAGCGTTTCGACCATCGAAGAAAACCTCCCTAGTCCTGATTGGCGGAGCCCCTGAAGTCCGGCGGGGGTCTAAACCCACAGGGCCGAAATCCAGTTGCCTCGAAAGGCTGGCTCCGCCTCACAGGTGTTGTCGGTGGGACAGACCGTGTCAAAGGTGGAGTCGAACCACGAGCCGTCCGGCAAAAGCAAAACGGGATTGCGATGCAATCCGGCTGCGTACCGAGCCGGCAAGATGTTTATATCACGTTCACTAGTCAGGCGGGGAAACGGGCGGCGAGTTGGCGGATTTGTTTGTTTTCGATTATGCGTTTGCGGAGATTTTCTTTTGTGGCTTGGAGCATGGCGCGGCCGAGGTCTGTGCCGGAGACGTAGAGGCTGGGGAAAGGCTTGAGTACGCGGAAGAGCGGGAAGAAGACTCTGTAGAGTTTGGGGAGAGTGGGCGAGTACGTGGCGTCAATGAAAGCGGGGCGCCAACAGTTGGCGTCCACTAGTTCGATTAGGTCGTGCTCGGTTTG
>CAYOOS010000714.1:0-2405 GCA_964405585.1 uncultured Acidobacteriaceae bacterium
ATTTGCGTTGACGCATGGTGCGGATTACATCGCGGTGAGTTTTGTGCGGCGACCCGAGGATGTGTTGCTTGCGAGGAACTTGATCCGGCGGGCGAAGAAAAGCACGCCGGTAATCGCGAAGCTCGAAAAACCCGAAGCCATTGAGAACTTGGAAGCAATTCTGAGTGCGTCCGAGGGAGTGATGGTGGCTCGCGGGGACCTCGGTGTGGAGATGAACCCGGAGCGCGTGCCAGTGGTGCAGAAGAACATCATCGCGCGAGCGCGCGAATTTCGCCGCCCAGTGATCACGGCCACGCAGATGCTGGAGTCCATGACGGAGAATCCCCGGCCAACCCGTGCGGAGGCTTCGGACGTGGCCAACGCCATATTCGATGGATCGGATGCGGTTATGCTGTCCGCGGAAACCGCAACAGGGAAGTATCCAGTGGAAACCGTGGAGATGATGGCGCGAATCATCGAAGAAGCGGAAGCAAGCATTCATGAATATCCGCGGCCGGTGCAGCAGGAGCAGCTGAAAGTGCCGGAAACTGTTGCAGAGCTGGTGTGCCACGCATCGCGCGAGCTGCACATGAAACTGATCGCGGTGTTCACGCACAGCGGGTTTACGGCGCGACTGATATCGCGGTACCGGCCGCTGGTGCCCATCGTGGCGTTTTCTCCGGATGCGCACACGCGTCGGCGCATGGCGCTGCTTTGGGGTGTGACGTCGCGTCAAATCGCGGACATCAACAAGATTGATGGATTGGCGACGATTGCGGAGAAACGACTTGTGGAAGAGCGGTTCGTGCGCAAGGGAGATGTGATTGGAATCGTGGCGGGCACACCGATGGGGATTCGTGGCACCACGAACTTCATGAAATTCCATGTGATTGGCAGCCCAACGTAGGGCAAGGGAAGAACAGAGAAAACCAGGAGCGCGGCAGGATTGCGGAACTCACCACAGGCAGGAATATTCCTTCAGGGAAAACTAATTGACCCAGTGATCGGGTTGCGAAGGAGGTTCGTTCTTGTGTTTCTTCACAAAAACCTCGAAGCGCTTGCGATTGCGGCGATATTGCCAGTCCGAAACGGAGTTGCGGACGCTGTAAAGAAAAGAGCCGCGGCGAAGGTAAAGCCAGCCCACCAGCAAGCCGCCGAGATGGCAGAGATGACTAACCTTGTCATCGCCGAACCCAAACGTTCCGAGAAACGTCAGGACCACCATCACGGTGACAATGGTGCGCATGCGGAGCCGAATGGGGATGGGGAGTAGCATGACCTGGCGATCGGGGAACAGGATCGCGCAGGCGATCAACACTCCGAAAATCGCACCGGAAGCTCCAATTGTCGGGACATAGGAAAAACCGCGACCGAACAAGGCGGGAACGGTCTTGACCAGAACGTTGATGATTCCCGCACCGACTCCCGTAATGAAATAGTATTTCAGGAAGCGACTCTTTCCCCCACCCGTCGTGCCGGTAACCAGCGCGTGCTCCACATCCACAGAACGAACATGTTTGTGAGAATGTGCCAAATCGTGGAGGGGTCGTGCAGGAATAGGTAGGTAAAAGGCTGCCAGATCCGCAAGCCAGGGATCACACCGGCAGGGACAAGCCCAAACCAGAAAAGGAGTTTTTGATGGGCGAGTACGCCGCTGAATTGGCGATAGAGCACCTGGAAGAAAAAGACCGCGAAGTTCGCGATGATTAATGCTTGCACACCCGGAGTAATGAAGAAGTTGAAATGAAACTCGTAGTTCTTCATGCCAGGACGCGTGCCCATGTTTCTCAGTGTACGGTGGGGAACTGCGGGCGTCAAAGTGCTGTTTCCGCAATGGCCAAGGCGCCCGTGGGAATGCTGCGCAAAGTCCTACGACGGACTCCATATCCCCCGTTGTCAAGAATGAAGCTCCGCGGAGATGGCCAAAATGGGGCAGATTGCGCGCGTTTGAAACTGCTGGAATGCTTCCCGGGCAAAGGGAAATACGAAGAATCACTCAGTTCTTCAGATAAGCCAGGGCGGAACCGTTGGCGCAGAAATTGCACGATTTCTGCGAGGCGTATCGCGGCGCGAAATTATGGATTCTCTAATTAATGAATTCCTGCAAGAGTGTACCGAAAATTTAAACCGGCTGGACCACGATTTCGTGTGCCTGGAGAAGGATCCGAAAAACGCGGAACTCCTGGGCAGCATCTTCCGGGCGATTCATACGATCAAGGGAACCTGTGGCTTTCTGGGCTTTGGGAAGTTGGAAATGCTCACGCATGCCGGGGAAAACCTGCTGGCCATGTTGCGGGCCGGCGAAATAGAACTGAGCCCGGGGATCGCGGATGGATTGCTGGAAATGGTGGATGCTGTCCGCGTGATCCTGAAGAACATCGAAGATTCGGGCGCGGAAGGAAGCGCAGAATACCCGGAACTCATCG
>CAYOOS010000715.1:0-2390 GCA_964405585.1 uncultured Acidobacteriaceae bacterium
CGATTCTTCTGCGCTCGTCGGAGATCTGCCCTTCGAGAGTTGCCTGATCGGAAATGGGAATGCCCGGTAGATCGTAGAAAGTAGCGACTCTCAAGCTCCGAGCCTGATAGGCTCAGAGCAATTTTCTTTTGCCGAGAAAAAGGAGAGAGTCGCTATGAAGAAACCATATCAAATTGAAGCGCAGCGCGCTGTGAAGCAGTTCGAGGCGATGGCCGCCGACGGGGATCCTGCCGTACAGATGGTGCTCCCTATGGCCGAGATGATGGGGTGGCTGAGAAAAGGGGTGAGCGAGTTGGTCCGCCAGGCCGGCTTGCAGTTGATGGACCTGCTGATGCAGCAGGAAGTCCAAGAACTGGTGGGAGAGAGAAGCCAGCGACAGGCGGACCGAACGGCGAGCCGATGGGGCAGCGAACGCGGCTACTGTGTAGTGCTCGGGCAGAAAGTTCCGATCCAGCGGCCGCGAGTACGGACGGATGACAAGGAAGTTCGGCTGGGCAGCTATGAGATGTTCCATCGTGGCGAGCCGCTTACGGAAACGGTTTGGGAGAAGTTGATGCTCGGCCTGAGCACGCGGAAATACGGCCAAGCAGTGCGCGAGTTCACCGAGGCATACGGACTGGAGAAAAGCGCGGTCAGCGAGCATTTCATCGAGGCGAGCCGGGAAAAGCTGAAGAAGATCATGGAGCGCCGGTTGGACAAGACGCGAATCTGTGCCCTGCTGGTGGATGCCACACCATTCGCAGGACAGCAGATGGTGGCAGCGCTGGGGATCGCAGAGGACGGGCGCAAAATGATCTTGGGCATCCGCCAGGGAGCGACGGAGAACGCGACCGTGGTCGGCGAATTATTAGGCGACCTGTTGGAGCGCGGGCTCGACTTCAGTTTGCCGCGACTGTACGTTCTGGATGGCGGAAAAGCATTGACGGCCGCCGTGAAAAAGCACGCGGGCGAGTCGGCAGCGATCCAACGATGCCAAGTTCACAAACGACGGAACGTGCTGGATCATCTCACCGATGAGCAGCGGCCAGGGGTGGCGAAGAAGTTGAACGCGGCATACGCCCTGGAAGACTACGACGCCGCCAAAACCGCACTGAACACGTTGCACCGAGAACTGATGGACCTCAATCCGAGCGCCGCGCGGAGTTTGGGCGAAGGGATGGAGGAAACCCTGACCGTGCATCGTCTTCATCTACCGGCGCAATTACGCAAGACGATGGCCAGTACGAATGTGATCGAATCGGCATTCTCGATAGTCGAGCAGGTTTGCCGCAACGTGAAACGTTGGCACGGCGGCGATCAGCGGGAGCGCTGGGTGGGGTCGGGGCTCTTTCTCGCCGAGAAGCAGTTTCGTCGCATCATTGGACACAAACAGATCCCGAATCTTATTAGAGAATTGGAAACTCTCACGCAGCTGAACGCCAGGGTTGTGAAGAGAAAAAAGGCGTCGTAGAGTGGGTTAGGCGGGAGTCGCGACTTTCAACGGAATTCCGGGCGTTCCCCCCTTGTGGGTTCTTTGCAGTCCAATGTTTTCAGGGTGTTGGAATTTGGCTCCCCACCTTGGATACGTTTCGAACTTTGCGGCTTAGAATAGTCTCCATTCGAACCAACACACTTCTTGGTCATCATGAGCTTATGGACAGTATCCGTCGCTTCGTCCAAGGTGGGCACCCAGCCTGGATGTGTTTCGAACTCGCCAGGGAGGCCGGGATAATCTCTGACTGGCGCGTAATACGAGCGAAGCCCGCCAGTTCTCCGTAAATCCTCGGTAAGCGCTCCCCAGCGGCAGTCCCGTGATTGTAAACGACGCCGGGCAACGGCCCTTTCCCTTCGGGTCTGTAAATCACTCCGCGTTTCCGACCGACTAAAAGCATCACCCTTCACGGCTCCAAATGAACTAGCAACGCCACCAACCGGAAACGAATTTGTTGCATTATGATCATCAAGGTCTGCTCGCTGGTAAGTGGTGGCTGAAGCGGAGAGGGTTGGGCGATCCGTCTAGACCATGACAGTGCCCTATCGCGGGACAGGCGTTTTTGGGGACGGTTGCGGCCCGACCTCGGCCAGAACGCTTTTGACCGCCATGAGAACCGCCTCGGGATCGTCAATCTGGATAAAGTGCCCGGAAGTCGAAACGACTTGGTTGTGACCGCGCGTGGAGAGCTCAGCGTAGGCCTGATGGCCAGACGCGAGCGCCCGGAAGAATAGTGCGGCGTTCTCACGCACCTCGGCGGGGACCTGCGGCGGCATGGGGTGGCTCCCCGAGGTCAGCACGATCAGCGGCATCTCACCGTAGCGGCGCTGCGGATTGATCACTTCGCGGCCGCTCTGGGAGACACTTTCAATCGCCGAAGCCTGCGTCAACAGCCTTGCGGGATCGGCATTGAGTTGAG
>CAYOOS010000716.1:0-2378 GCA_964405585.1 uncultured Acidobacteriaceae bacterium
CTCCGTTTTGGTTTCCGCCTTTTGCGCAAGAGTCCCGCGTTCACCGCCATCGCCGTCCTCACCCTTGCCCTGGGCATCGGTGCCAACACCGCCATCTTCTCTGTCGTGTACGCAACCCTGCTTGCTCCTCTTCCCTACCCGAATCCCAACCAACTCGTCATGGTCTGGTCCAGAGTCAACGGTCACAACAACAGCGTTTCCGCCGGCGATTATCTGGACTGGAAACGCCAGAACTCAGTCTTCCGGGATCTGATCGCCATGAGCGGTGACCGCTTCAATCTTTCCACTTCCGGCCACCCGGAAGTGATGCAAGCCCGCATCACAACACCAGGCTTCTTCGATATGCAGGGAATACCGCTGGCTCTTGGCCGCGACTTCCTCCCTGAAGAAGCACAGCCCGGCAATGAGCACGTCGTCATCATGACCCATCATCTCTGGCAACAGCGCTTCGGCAGCGATCCCCACATCCTCGGCCAGCAAATCCGGTTGAACGGCACACCCTACACCGTGGTTGGCGTAGTTGCCGCAGGCATGTCCGACCGTTTTGAATCTCACCTGTTTCTCCCCCTTGCCTTCAAGCCAGAACAGATCAACCACGACTTCCATTGGCTCTTGCTGATCGGCCGCCTTAAACCCGGCGTCACCCTCCAGCAAGCCAACGCCGATATGGACTCCGTCACACGCCACCTCGCTGAGGTTTATCCGCTTTCCAACAAGAACTGGAGCGCCAACGTCGTCCCTCTCCAGAACGCCTTCACCGGTCGCGACACCATCAAAAACCTTTGGCTGCTCCTCGGCGCCGTCGGCTTTGTCTTGTTAATCGCTTGCGTCAACGTCGCCAACCTGTTGCTCACTCGCGGTTCCATCCGCCAGAAAGAACTCGCCGTTCGCGCTTCTCTCGGCGCAACGCGCTGGCAACTTTTTTCGCAATTCCTGGCGGAATGCCTAGCTCTCGCATCCATCGGTGGCGTCTTGGGCGTCGCCCTCGCGGCGATTCTGCTCAAGTTCATTCTGGTTCTTCTGCCGCCCTTTTCCATTCCCACAGAGGCCGACGTGCGCTTGAATCTGCCGGTACTTTTTTTCACCCTGCTGGCAACACTCCTGGCCGGCGTTCTCTCTGGCTGCGTTCCTGCTTGGCAGGGCTCCCATTCGGATCCGGCTGACGTTTTGAAAGAGGGAGGCCGCTCTGGCTCCGCCTCCGGCCGTCACGGCGTGCGCCGCGCTCTTGTTGTGCTCGAATTTGCCTTGGCGCTGACCCTGCTTGCCGGTGCCGGACTCGTCATCCATAGCTTCTGGAAATTGACTCGCGTCGATCTCGGTTTTCGCCAGGACCATGTTCTCACTTTCGATATTCCGGTCCCTGAGGGCCGCTTTTCTAATCCTGAGCAGGCTGCCTCCTTCTACCGTCACCTTCTGGACACGATTGCCGCCGTTCCCGGAATCTCCTCCTCTTCCGCTTCCACAGGCATGCCCATTGTCGGCGACAGAGACGACATGCCCTTCAGCATCCTTGGTCAACCCGCTTGCGATCCTGCCTCCCATCCCAGCGCCGCATTCAGCATGGTGACTCCCGGATACTTCCACACGTTTGGCATTCAGTTCGCCAAGGGCCGTGGTTTCACCGAACAGGACCTGGCCGGCGGGCTGCCCGTCGCCGTCGTGAATGAGACCTTCGCGAAAAAATATTTCTCTGATCTGGACCCTCTCTCCCAAATCGTCGTCGTGCAACAGTTGATCCCTGGCGCTACCAGCCCTGGCCTGCCCATCCAATGGCATATCGTTGGCGTTTATCGCGATGTCCATAATGGTGGGGTTCGCAACGAAGGTTTCCCGGAAATCAACGTCCCCTTCTGGCAGAGCCCTTGGCCTTCGGCTAGTGTTGCCGTGCGCACAACCGTCGATCCTGCCACCGTGACGACCGCTGTTACCGCCGCCGTTCAATCTCTCGATTCCGACCTACCGCTCGATCAGGTGCGCACCATGGATCAGCTCGTCGACGAATCATTGGCCGGCGATCGCTTCGCCACCGTGCTCTTCGCCGCCTTCGCCGGAGTGGCCCTCATCCTCGCGGCCATCGGCATCTATGGCGTCATGTCTTTTGCCGTGGCCCAGCGAACTCACGAAATCGGCTTGCGCATGGCCCTGGGCGCGGATTCCAGACAGGTGCTTCGCATGGTGCTGCAAGAAGGGATGCTGCTTGCCCTCGGCGGACTGTTCCTTGGTTTGGCAGGCGCCTACTTTGTCGGCCGCACCATGAGTTCCGTCCTCTACCAAGTTACCGCGATTGATCCCGTCGCCATTTCCATCGTCGCCGGCGTACTCTTGCTGGCAGCGCTTCTCGCCACCTACATCCCCGCCCGCCGCGCCACCCGCGTCGA
>CAYOOS010000717.1:0-2377 GCA_964405585.1 uncultured Acidobacteriaceae bacterium
ACTCTGCCTGATCTCCTGCGCGATAATCTTCCGGCTGTCCTGCTGGCTAAGCACAACGAATTGGACCGCTTGCTCGAAGAACTGAACGACATCTCCAACGCATTGAAATCGCACGCCTCGCCCGACATACAGGATCTGAGCGAATCCCTGCTGCGGGCGGTTCGCGGCGCGATCCGGCAATCCCTGCTGGACAAAGAGCTTTGTTCGCTCGCACTAACCGACGATTTGACGGGCCTTCAGAATCGGCGCGGATTTCTTGCCCTTGCAGGCCAGCAGCTGAAACAAGCCCATCGAAGCGGGCAGCAAGTTCTGCTCTTTTCCTGCGACCTGAATAATCTAAAAGCGATTAACGACTCCTACGGCCACCAGGAGGGAGATCAGGCGATCGTTCGCGCCGCGGAGGCCCTGAAACACACGTTCCGCAATTCCGATATTCTCGCGCGCTTCGGCGGCGATGAATTCTGCGTGATGGCATCCGAGGCGTCCGTACAGCATGAGGAATCGATCCTCCAGCGGCTGAAGGAGAATCTCCGAAGAAACAGCGCGGGGGAAACCCGCTATGCGCTCTCGCTGAGCGTGGGGCTGGCTCGCTTCGATCCGGAAAGTCCCGTTTCCTTGCAGGAACTCATGGCCGAAGCGGATGACGCCATGTACGAACAGAAGAAAAGCCAGTCGCGGCGCGCAGCGAGTACGGGCTTTAGTGGATAAGGAACCCGGCGGCCGCAATCGCCACACCGGCCAGACCTAGCAGCGTTCCGGCTTGCCAAAAGATTCGCTTGCGGGTCATGAGCGTGATGGAGCAAATCACGAGCCCCGCTTCGAGCATCACTTCGCCCAGGTCGAAGCGATCCGCGCGGCGCCGCTCGATCGCTACCTCATCCTCCGCCGCTTTGGCCTCAGCTTCAATCTCGCCCTGTTCTTTCGCGTAGCGCGCCACTTCCTTGCTGTATTTGTCTTTTATTTTCGAGGCCATGTCGGCATTTTGGGTCGTCATGAGGGACATCTCATCCAGGAATACTTCGTAGGCGCGGCGGCGGATGTCCTTGGCCTGATAGTAAGCCCATTGATCGGTCGCCTTTGTTTGCAGCAAAAGCTCTTCCGTATGAGCGCGGTGGCCCAACAGCGAAACGGCCGCGACGAGCACGGCGAAAATGGCCATCGTCAGGGTTACAGGCGCAAGGCTCGGTTCGTGGGCCCCGTGTTCGGCATGCTCCTGGAGCTCATGAAGTTCTTCGGACATTTTCAGACCTCACTAGTTGCGGTTTGGGGAATCGTGCGCGAAGAAGCATAGCAGAACACGTTCTTTGTGCCCACCGGCCATCCCTTCCCTTTGGGAATGACCCGCGATAGAAGCGGGGCGCACTGGTGCGCCTAAATCACCCAAGCGACTTCTGAGACTGGCAGGGGAACACCGCTTCAGGTAGAATACTGAGGTTTCAGGGATCGCATCGAATGCTAACCCATATTCAAGGCATCACGAACGGCGCAAAGACTTTAGTACGAGTTCGGCCGCGCGGCTTCTGTGCCGGCGTCGTGCGGGCGGTGGACATCGTGGAACTGGCGCTCGAGGCATACGGGCGGCCGGTCTACGTGCACCATGAAATTGTCCATAATCGCTATGTGGTGGATCAGTTGCGGCGGCGCGGGGCTATTTTTGTGGAGTCCATCGGTGAGGTGCCCGTCGGCGCCGTGCTGGTTTTCAGCGCACATGGAGTGCCCCCGCGCGTGCGGACGGAGGCGCAGGAGCGCAACCTGCGCGTGATCGACGCCACCTGCCCGCTCGTGACGAAGGTTCACCTGGAGGCGCTGAAGTTTGCCCGGGAGGGGCGCACTCTGATTCTGATCGGCCACCGCGATCATCAGGAGATCATCGTAACCTCCGGCGAAGCGCCCGAGCGGACGATCGTGGTGGGCAGCGTCGAAGAAGTCGATGAGCTGGTGGTGCCTGACCCTGCCCGGCTCGCCTTTTTGACTCAGACCACATTATCCCTCTATGACACACAGGAAATTGTGGCCCGGCTGCGCCAGCGATTTCCCTCCATCGTAGGGCCGGCATCAGACGACATCTGTTACGCCACGCAGAATCGCCAGGAAGCCGTGGAAGCGCTGACACGCGAGGTGGAACTCATCCTGGTCGTCGGCTCTGCCAACAGCTCGAACTCGAATCGGCTCGTGGAAGTGGCGAATCGAGCCGGTGTTCCGGCGCGCCTGATCGAAGATGGAAATGACATCGATGCCTCCTGGGTGGAGGGAGTCAAAACGCTTGGACTTACAGCCGGCGCATCCGCGCCGGAAATTCTCGTCGAACAGGTGAGCCAGCGCCTCTCGACATTTGGCTTCACGAATCATCGCGATCTGGACCTGATCCGAGAGGATG
>CAYOOS010000718.1:0-2364 GCA_964405585.1 uncultured Acidobacteriaceae bacterium
CATCCTGAATCCGGCGAGCGGAGAGACCGTGGATCCTACCAGTGCGAACCCGGCGAACTACCCAGATTCGGATTATGCGAACGAAATGGGATGGCCTCTGAGCGCTGCAAACGTCGTTACGATTAACTCGACCTATCAATCGGCGAGCATGCCGGGTCCGGTTTACAAATGGGTGCGCATCAATCCCGTCACGGAATACGCCCTCAATCTGGATGTGAACGGCGACGGCGTCTTGGATAGGGCGACCCCTTTGCTCTACGACCCCGCCCGCGTTGTTGGAGTCACTCCGACCCCGGCCCCGAGTCTGATTCTGCCAACTTCAATTCCACCGACGCCCACCGCCGTGCAAGCTTTAGAGATTACCTCACTGGCAGTGCTTCCAAACGGTAGCAAGCGCCTGCTGCAATACGTGGTCGCTCCGCTTCTTCTGTCCACGCAAATCAGCACGCAAGTCGACTCACCCACACCGCCATTGCCGGGTGGCCTTCCCTTCAACCCTGGTTTTCCTGCGGCGGTGACGATGGATGGCAACAACGTTTCCTATCAGGACCCTGGAACACCCGACTTTGTGGTCAATGGCCAAGACACGGGCGCCGGCACTTGCACGCCTCCCCAGACCGCGGTCGAGTCAATCGAGTACACCAACCCATTTGATGGTTCCTACTGGTCGATTCTTTCCAATGTCAACCCTGTTCAGAGTAGTTATCCTGGATATCCTCTGGGCCCCCCGCCGACGTACGTGCCAACTACTCCAAGCGTCCCGAATCGAAGCGTGCCAACCGCTGTCCGGCAAAGCTGGCTAACCCCCGCCACACTGGATGCGGTGGTGCAGGACATCACGAAGAGCGCCGACGTTGTCATTACGGGGCCGGCATCGGGAAGCAATATGCCAACCTGGAACCCTTTGAACCCGATCCCCATGACCGTGGTGGTGAATGGGAATCTGAGCCTAACGCGGTGGAACCAGACAGGCTACGGATTGCTCCTGGTGACCGGCACGCTCACCTACGATCCTGACTCGACGTGGAACGGAATTGTGCTGGTAATCGGGCAGGGCATTCTTCTTTGGAGTGACCGTGGCAGGGGCACAGGTGGAATTAATGGCGCGGTGTTGATCGCCACTACGCGCGATGCTTCCGGGAATCTGCTCGCGACAATGGGGTCGGCATCCTTCAGCGGCACTGCTAGTGGTGGCCACCGGAGTACCTCACAAGGTGGGATCGTCTACAACAGTTGCCAGATCAATAGCGCGGGCGCGCAAGCGCCTCTGTCGTACAAGATCTTGTCGTTCCACGAAATCCCCACAAACTAAATTTTCCTGCAATCCCTTGCACCTCCCATGACCTCCTCCCTCCATCGCGGTATACTTACAGGATGAGACATGCCTCCGGGAGGCCGCAGTTGCACGGCACAACCGTGCTGTGCGTCCGCAAAGACAACAAAGTAGTGCTCATCGCCGATGGCCAGGTGACCATGGGCGATCACGTTCTGAAGCACACTGCGCGGAAAACGCGCCGCATGTTCAACGACAAGGTGCTGGCCGGATTCGCCGGTTCAACCGCGGATGCACTCTCTCTCTTCGAGCGTTTCGAGGGCAAGCTCCAGGAACATTCGGGGAATTTGCAGAAGGCGTCTGTGGAACTCGCCAAAGAGTGGCGCAAGGACCGCGCCCTGCGTCATCTGGAAGCTCTGCTGATCGTCGCCGATGCCAAGGCCACCTTCGTCCTCTCTGGCAATGGCGACGTCATCGAACCAGACGATGGCCTCTGCGCCATCGGCTCTGGCGGGATGTATGCTCTCGCCGCGGCGCGCGCCATGGTGAAGCACACCAAACTCGCCGCGAAAGATCTGGCGCTGGAAGCCATGCGTATCGCCAGCGAAATCTGCATATACACAAACGAGAATTTCACGGTGGAAGAGCTTTAATCACACACGAGGCTTTGATTCAGCGTTAAATTAGAGGGGCGCCGGAACTCGGTATCGCCCAGCGCGTGCAAGGAATCGAACGGATATGGCAATAAAGTCAGACAAAGAAATTACGCTGCTCAACGGTGGCAACGGCACAGTCAGCACCGAAGATCCCGCGTTGCTTCCGGCGCTGGACGACATGACCCCGCGGGAAATCGTGGCCGAGCTCGACAAATACATTGTCGGACAGACAGCCGCCAAAAGAGCTGTGGCCGTCGCGCTGCGCAACCGCGTGCGCCGCCAGAAGCTCGAACCGGAAATCGCCGAAGACGTTCTCCCCAAGAATATTCTGATGATTGGTCCCACCGGCGTGGGCAAAACGGAAATCGCCCGGCGTTTGGCGCGGCTTGCCGGATGCCCCTTCGTCAAAGTCGAAGCCTCCAAGTACACCGAGGT
>CAYOOS010000719.1:0-2363 GCA_964405585.1 uncultured Acidobacteriaceae bacterium
CTCCGCTGGAATGCGCGCAAGGATTCGCTACTGGCCGCGCGTGAAGCCACGTTCTGGCAGCGGATTGCCTGAACACGGCCGCCTCATCTCATTGGTGATACTATGAGGCTTCGGTTACTGCGATGAGTAACGCACTTCTCATCATTCCGGTATTGCTCGGCGCTTTCACCCTTAGTGCCGTTTGGATTTGGGTGAATGACCGCCTGTATACGAGGGCCACAGACTAGCCCGCTGTTGAGCGTCAAGTTGGCGGTTCGTCGCTAGGAAACGGACGAATTTCGCGAAACCAGTATCTCTTGGTCAGCGGGCTAAGTGTCTTGTACCTCTGTTTTTGTGCATACGAACTTGGCTGGGCCCACCGTTCTGATGGAGGTGGTAGAGTCGAACTCGGTCCTCTGTTCGCATGGGGTGTCGTTTTCTATACGTTTCAAGTCAAATTGTCCAGGCAGCATCGCGTGGATCGAGCTAACACGGTTTCTCCTCAGCTCTCCGGGCCCGCCAAGTAGTAGCCTGGGCGGGCGCGGACCTGCAATTCGGGGTGGTCCACATCCACTTTGATTTCGTGATAGCCACTGGAGTCCGCGTCGCTCGGCACATACGTCAACGAATACTGCGAGTGAAGTTCGCCGCCGATTTCGTCGATCACTTTTTCGATCGTGCGATCTTTCCATGTATTGACGTGCGCGCCGCCCGTAGCCACTGCCGCGATTTCCAGTTCGTGCGACGTTACCTGGTCTTTCGCGTGCTGCACGGCCCAAACCGCCAGCGCGAGCAAGTCCACGCCCTCCTGGCTCTGCGCAACCGTGGTTGGCGTCTGCACCGTTCCAGGAGGGCCGGGCATGCCAAATGTGCCCTCGGGAGTTGCGCTGATCGGAGCATGGTAATCGGGCTTTCTCTGTAGATCGGCGCGCGTCGACGAGAGCCCCACGGTGTAAATCGTTACGTTGGCGAGCTGCGCCCGGCGCAACACCTCGCCCAATTTTGCCTCGCTTCCCGCGTCGTGGGCTTCCGAAAGAACCAGCATCACGCGCCGCCGCAGCGGCTCGCCCGCTTTCGGCGCGGCGCGGTTCATCAGGAGTTCCACGCCCTTGGACATCGCGTCAAACAATTTCGACCCGGAGTAGCCTTCCTTCAGCCGGTTCATGGTGTGCTCGACGTCATCCGCGTTGTTCGTAAAATCCAGCAACGTTTGCACCGTGTCGTCAAAGCCCACGATGGCCGTTTCGCCCGTTGGCCCGGTCACCTGCTGCGACACGAGGATTCCCATCTTGCGAATCTGCGGCAAGAGCGGGGAAATTCGCGAGCTCGTCTCAACCACAACCACAAGGGAGATGGGTTCACCACCCATTTCAAAATGCGTGATGCGCTGTTCCGCACCGTTGTCCGTGACGCGGAAATCCTTGCTTTCCAGGTTATGCACCATTTCACCGTTCACGTTGCGGACTGTCACCGGAACCGTCACCAGAATACTTTGCAGCTTGAATTTGGTTTCCGGCGGTGGCTGCTGGATGACAACGCCCGGCACGGGCGTCATGGGGCCTTCGGGTGCTTGCGCGTACAGAGTTGCGGCGCAGAAGTTCAGCGCAACAAAAGGAAGAAGCCTTAACGAGTGATGTGAGATCCCCATAGTTGGGTTCACCCTAGCACAGTCCGGCTGGAAAACTCGCATGCGTAACGGTTCCCGCCGAGACTGGCCGCGTACTTGATTCGACGCACCCGGGGCCAAAGACGTTGCCGCGAGCCGTGCGCGCTGCCTACAATCAAAGTTCATCTGAATTGGAGAAGAGCTCATGCCCGACGGTAAACGCCTGAAGCCGCAGCACGCCCCGAAAGCCCCGCACGAAGATCGCAAGTTCATGGCCAGTACGCCCGCGCGGCCGATTCGTATCCTGGGGGAATACATTTATCCGTTGGCGCAGCTCAAGAAGGAAGGCATTGGCGACACCATCGTGATGTTTGGATCCGCGCGAATCGATTCGCACGAAACGGCGGCGGCGCGCTACACACGACTGAAAGGGGAGAAGACCGGCAAGTTAAGCGGGGAAAAACTGAAGAATCATCGCGTGGCCTTGCGCGAAGCGAAGAGCGCCCTGGAAATGTCCCGCTACTACGAGGAGGCGCGGCAGCTTTCACACAAGATCACCACATGGGCGCTTTCCTTGGGGTCCAAGCCGCGGCGCTTTGTGGTGTGCTCCGGGGGCGGGCCGGGGATCATGGAAGCGGCCAATCGCGGGGCGTACGAAGCCGGAGGGAAATCGATCGGGTTGTCGATCGAACTGCCGCACGAGCAGTTCGCCAACCCGTATATCAGCCCCGAGCTGAGCATGAATTTCCACTATTTCTTTATGCGCAAACTGTGGTTC
>CAYOOS010000720.1:0-2363 GCA_964405585.1 uncultured Acidobacteriaceae bacterium
GCTCCCTTGAATCCGAAGAGTGTCTTCCCGCCATCCGTCGATTTCCAGGTGGTCGTATTGGCCACATAAATTACGTCGGGATTGTCTGGCGCAACGGCTATTCCCATCGCGCCCGGCCCTCGCCCTCCGATCCGATGATCGGCATTCATCAGCACGAAACTCTCTCCCGCATCATCAGACCGATAGATGCCCGCGCCATTTTTCTTCGATTCGACAGTCAAGTACACGCGCTTGGGTTCACTCGGGGCAATCGCAATGCCGATACGCGCCAGGCCGTCTTCCCCCGTCGGCAAGCCCTTCGTAAGCGGTTGCCATGTCGTTCCACCGTCGGTGGACTTGTACAGTCCGCTTCCCGGAATCACGAACGACTCCCCGCTGCGCACTTCCCATGGCGCCACCCGCGCGGCCCACAACGCCGCATAAAGCACTTGCGGATTGCCAGGGTCCATCACCAGGTCCGCCGCGCCTGTATTCTCATCCTTGTAAAGGACCTTCTCGAAGCTCTTCCCGCCATCCAGCGAGCGGAAAACCCCGCGTTCCACATTCGGTCCATACGGATGACCTTCCGCGGCTACAAAAACGCGGTCGGGATTACTTGGATCGACCACAATCGCGGTGATCTGTTGAGCGTCACGCAAACCCAGATGCGTCCAGGTTCTTCCGGCATCCGTGGATTTGTACACCCCGTCGCCCACGGCAAGGTCCGGGCGCTGCAACCCTTCCCCGCTCCCCACATAAAGAATGTCCGGGTTGGAGGCCGCCACTGCCAGCGCCCCTACGGACCCCGAAGGTTGGTCATCGAAAATCGGAAACCAAGTATTGCCAAAGTCGGTCGTCTTCCAGACGCCGCCGTTCACCGCCGCCATGTAATACACATTCGGCTGGTGCGGCACGCCGCTGATCGCCACCGTGCGGCCACCCCGGAACGGTCCGATGCAACGCCAGCGCATCTCGCCAAACAGTTTCTGGTCATACTGCTGTGAGCGTGCTGTGAATCCTGTCAACGCCGTCAGCAACAACCCGAGCAAGAGCTTCGTTCTCATGTGCAAACGCATCGCACCCCCCGCAAAACATTGCAGCATATCTCGTGGCACTCTCAACAGCAATCGGGAGTGTGCTCTCGAGCTCCGGACAAAAATCGCTCAGGGATTTACACTCAGGGGAGAGCAATCATTGCAGGATCGGGGAAGAAGAACTAAGAAGGCTGCCCTGGCGAAACTGTGCCTGCTTGCCGTTGTGACTTCGGTCTACGGCCTCTCCTTTATTCCAGGCACTTATCCCGAAATATCTTGCCCAAAACACAGCACATACCCATTGCAGTCCTCTATCTCGATCTCGCGATTTCCGTAAAACTTGTCCTCCGGACCTCGGATGATCTTCGCTCCCTTGGCCTGCAGTTCCTCATGCAGCACGGCGAGGTCAACCACCCAAATGTAAGCATCCCAAGGCGCGTCGGCGTGCGCCTTGCGATTGGGACGCCCTAGTCCTGGGCTACCCGGGTTACTCAAAGAAATCTCAATGGAATCGCGGAGCAGGATCACGAAGCAGGGCGGCTCTCCCCAATAACGGTGAAAATGAAAGCCCAACACGTCGCGGTAGTATTCCGCTGTCTTGACGACGTCGTCCACCAGAAAACAGGGCGCTATCGCCCTGAGGTTATTCTTCGTCTTGGCAGCGATTTCAGCCACGGTCCTTCCCGAAACTCGCGCGAGTTTAAGAAAACACCGCACATCAGGTCAACTAAAATCTACAAAGTTGCACGTCCGGTGCCCGTTCCGCGGCCTCAGTTCGCCGATTTAGTCTGCGGGGCGGGTTTCTCCACCGGCCGCGCCGGCGTCCCATCCGCCTTAACGTAGTGCGCGTACCACGCCAGACAGCGCTCATTCACATCCTTGATATGCGAGGGCGTCTTGAACTCGTGGTATTCATCCGGGTAAACCACCAGCTCCGTCTCGCGTCCAAGCGCCTTCAGCGACTGGTACATCTGCTCTCCGCCCAAAATCGGCACGTTCCAGTCAATGTTTCCGCCCATAAACAACGTCGGCGTAGTGATGTTCTTCACTTTATAGAACGGCGAGACCCGGTCCCACGCGGCGCGGTTTTCCCACGGATAGCCCAGCTCGTAAACATACTCCTTCACGTATTCGTCGTGCCCCCACATGCCGGTCATTCCCGCCGCGCCTGCATTGGAAACAGCGGCCTTGAACCGCGTGGTCTGAGCAATGATGAAGTCTGTCGAGATGGCGCCGTAAGAGTGCCCACCTACCCCCAGCTTCTCCGGGTCCGCAATGCCCTGCGCAATGGCGTAATCCACCATGGCCATGTCGTCCTCCATGAACGTGGAGAAGTGGACGTCGACCGAT
>CAYOOS010000721.1:0-1395 GCA_964405585.1 uncultured Acidobacteriaceae bacterium
CTTTCCAATGGCCTGTTGAATTTCTCGGGTGCGGCCAAAGCCTCGCTTGTGTCCGGATTTCCCGGGACCGCGATCTCGATTTCGTCAAACGGCGACAACTCCGGCACGGCCATCGTTTGGGCGAATGCCGTCTCGGGGGTTTACGCCTACAATGCTGAGAATGTCTCGCAATTGCTTTGGTCGAGCAACGAAGCCCCGAACTCTCGCGATGCGCCCGGCCCGCATACAGCGTTTTCAACCCCGACAGTCGTCAATGGAAAGGTATACGTCGGAAGCGGCACCGAGGTGGATGTTTACGGCCAGCTGACCCCAGTCAATCCGGCGACCGTAACGCTGAGCCTCGGAGAAACGCAGCAGTTCACAACCGTACTGCCTGGCCCGGTAACTTGGTCGATTAGCCCTGTCTTGGGCACTATTTCGGCCGCAGGGTTCTATACGGCCCCTGCGTCAATCGCCTCTGCGCAAACCGTAACCGTAACGGTCACCAACGGAATCTCGACTGGATCGGCTGTGGTCACCGTCATTCCCTCAGTGGCGCTGGCCTCATTCATCCAAGCCGATACGACGACTCAGGGCAATTGGGTGGGAGCTTATGGCATCGACGGATATTCGCTTGCCAACGTTGCAGTTGCGACCATTCCCTCCTATGCGGTACTCGCTGTTCAGAACGCATCGAGCTATACATGGGCGCAGACGTCATTTGATCCCAGGGCCCTCCAAATGCCGGGCGGCTCGCAGCGAATGGCCGCGACTTGGTACAACGCTCCCAGTTTTGCATTCGACGTCAATCTCACCGACGGCCACCCACACCAGGTTGCGGTCTATGCTTTGGACTGGGATTCGAAGGGCCGAGTAGAGAACGTTCAAGTTCTGGATGCGAATTCGGGCTTTCTGCTGAACTCCCAGACCATCTCGAACTTCACCGGTGGCGTTTATCTCGTTAGGACGATCACGGGGCACGTGCAGATTGTCGTAAACACGTTAGGGGGACCCAACTCGGTCATAAGCGGAATCTTCTTCGGCGCAGGAACTTCATTCTCTCCGATCTTGAGCATCACCAAGACCCATCCGGGTGCTTTCGCTCAAGGCCAGCAAAATGCAGCGTACACGCTGACAGTATCGAATACGGTGAATGCGGCTGCCACGAGCGGAACCGTGGTGGTGACCGAGACTCCGCCCCTGGGATTGACGGTGGCATCCATGGCGGGAGCCGGATGGACTTGCCCTTCCGGCGCGAATAACTGCACTCGCAGCGACCCTCTCGCCGGAGGCTCGAGTTATCCGCCCATCACAGCCTTGGTGAATGTATCCACGACCGCAAGCAATCCACAAGTGAACCAGGCGAGTGTGACGGGAGGAGGGTCAGCGACAGCAAGCGCGAATGATTCAACGGTC
>CAYOOS010000721.1:1405-2361 GCA_964405585.1 uncultured Acidobacteriaceae bacterium
TGGCGCAGGATACTACTACCTCAGGCAATTGGCAGGGAGTTTATGGCGCCGATGGCTCTTGCCTGGCGAATGTGGCGCCGCAGAGCCCCCCTGGCTACGCGAGTTTCGCAGTGCTCAACCCGCAAAGCTACACGTGGACGCCCGCCACAACGGATCCAAGAGCGCTGCAAATATCAGGTAGCACACAGCGAATCGCCGCGGCGTGGTACAGCGGCGCCAGCGTCACTTTGGATGTCAATCTCACCGATGGGCGCCAACATCAGGTTGTGGTCTACGCGCTCGATTGGGATTCCCGCGGACGAGCAGAGACCCTGCAAGTACTCGACGCGAATTCAGGCATTCTATTGAGCTCCCAGACCGTTTCGAACTTCAGTAGCGGCGTTTATGTGGTGTGGAATATCAGCGGACACGTACAGATAGTTGCGGATCCGCTCCAAGGTCCCAATGCGGTTGTAAGCGCGGTATTTTGGGGCGGAGCCGGAGCCGGCACTGCCAGCAGCGGGATTGAATCCGTTAGTGTAAGCCCGCAGCAAGCCAGCCTGGTCGCCGGCGGCACAACCCAATTCTCGGCCACGATCAGCAATGCCACAAGCCAGACAGTTACGTGGTCGGTTGTATCCGTGAGCCCATCCGGCTCGCCCGCCGGTAACTTTTCAACGACGACCGCGGGGCTTTACCTCTCGCCCGCCACGCTAACGCAGGCTGAAACCGTGACAGTGATGACGACGAGCGCCGACGGCACCGCCTCGGGAACTGCCGCGGTCAACTTGACCCCGGCCAGCTCGGGCTCAGGGGGCTCGCCGGGATCGACGGCGGCCTTCGTGACAAGCGATACGGCGACGCAGGGGAATTGGCAAGGGACATATGGATCTGGTGGCTACGACCTTGCTGGCGGTTCCCAGTCACCGGCAGGCGGGCAGCTGAGTTACGGGACCTATGCGGTCAAGAATGGGCAG
>CAYOOS010000722.1:0-2360 GCA_964405585.1 uncultured Acidobacteriaceae bacterium
TCATTAGATCGGCGCGCTTTTCAAGCTTGGAACGCCACCCTGCCCGATGCCGAGTTCCTTGGCCCTGCGAACCTGGGTGAGCCTGCGCGCCCGCCGGAGTTCTTGCAAAGTCGTTTCCTCGGCGATCGACTGGGCCGAGCGGGCGGCCACCCTCTTACGACGGGCAGGGCTCAGTTCCCTCCGGATCCGTTGCAGATTTGTCATGGTCGTCACCTTCCTTTTCCTTCTGGTCATTCGGCGCCCTCGACTGGGACTATTGACTATTTTATCGGCAAAGTAATGTAACCCATGGGGTACGCCTGGCATGCGAGTTCCGGTGGGCCTTAGCACATAATCGTTAACGGAAGCCGAAATCATGCAGTCCACGATTCACGATCGAACGTTCCGAGCTGCCCAGGCGTTGTCCGCCGAGGGGAGATGGGCTCGCAGCTATCTCAAACTGTTCGAAAGCGCCGATACTCAGACCCTCACGGACCGGGCAAACCGCTTATATGCCATAGGTGAGCTACGGCAAGCTGCTGAACTGCTGATTCAAAGCGGCCCTGCATATCCATTCGGAATGCATGCTCGACTGTAAGGCCGCTTCTTAACGCTGTGGTTTTGAAACACAAGGTCTGATCCCGGCGCGCTTCGTGAAAAACCCACGATCAAGGTCTGTCTGTTTCGCCTTATGCAACTTCTCCCTACCCCAGACAGGCCATTGGGAAGCTTTAGGTTTTGAGCCTGCATCCCTGTGCGTGATACACTAAATGCGCTCCGATTTGGAATGTTGGCAAACTGGTGCAGGTAGGTGGGAGTGATGCGATCAATTGCGTTGGCTAAAAGCTGGGTCCTGGGGTTGGTTGTTTATGCGGGAACCGCAGCCGGACAAACCACGGTGCAGTATGGGGCGGCCGCCGCTGCTGCTGCGGTGGGTGCTTCCAAGGGCGCCGGTGGGATGATGAACGGCCTCGACAAGGCCCTGAAATCCTTGACGGGTCCGGCTGCTCCCAAGACTGGAAACGCCTCACCGGCCAAGCCGCCCACAGCCGCGCCGAAGGCCGCTGCGCAAACCACCACGGCGCCAACCCAGCCAGAGAAAGTTGCTCCGCCACCGCCCGCGCCCACCTTCGAGGATCCCTCCGGAATCAAAGTGGGGCTGGCATATGACGAACTACTGCGGCGATTCGGTCCGCCTTCGCTCGAAATCCTTACCGGACCCGGCACCAGATCGCTCGACTACAGCACGAAAGAAGGCGGAATCCGGGTGGAGTGTCTGGACGGCAAAGTAATCGCAGCCGGGAGATCATAGTTCCGGCCGCTAACCCAAGACTCACCTTTGAATCTCTCGCTGCACTCGGGCGCTCGATCGCGGCCATCAGAAATGCTCTTCCGAGTTGGCTCTGAATCAGGATTCCCAAAATCCTGAACGCCGCCTCACGCGACATGTGACCACAAGGCCAATCTGGCGATCACTACCAGGTTCCACAGCACGACTCCACCGAAGATGACATTAACCCAGCGAAGTACCGAGTGCTTCCTTAAGCGAACCGCAATCACAGCAACTCCCAAGACGATCACCTTCGACAGGATTAGACCTTGTAACGATCCGATCACCATGAAGTGGGATACCAAGAAGTTCTTCTCGACTCCTCCCATGTGCAACGCAATCATCGTGGTGGCGAAGTCCGCGAGTTGGAGGAAGATGAATGTCAGCTGCGTGATCAGGAGGGGTTTCTGCAACTTGGCCAAACGGACACTATATCACGATACCCTCCAATCAGGTTTCCAGATCGACCTGCAGATTATTCAAGCCAACGTGATCGCAGTTTCTGAACAGTTTGGCGCAGCTGCCGCAGGATAGATCTTTACCTGGTCGGGTTTGGCAGCCGGAGTACCAGCCGGTTCATCTGATCGAATCGCTGCAGAATACGCACCTCATCTTCAGGCCGGTAATGCACCAGCTCAATCCGCTCTTTTTCTGCTTCCAGAGTAAGAGTAAAGAACCACACGATCGGCGATACGGCGCTCAAACGCGGTCGGCACCGCGTCCACCGGCACCGCGACACGGACGTCGAAAATCGTGATGCTAAAGTATTGGCGAAGAACATCATAGTGAACATTGCGGCACTCAGTACGACGTTCCGTTTCAACGGCGTTGGCTAGCGGCTAGCCAGGAGCATGAGGAGCACAGGAGGATCGCCAGCGCGAGATTGATGCCGCGCCCGGCGCCGGAACAGTAATACAGCGGCCTGGAACGATGCGACAGGGCGTGAGGAATTTGCGGCAAATGGTGGCTAAGGAAATGGCGGCGGGGAGCGCCACACCAGCGTACATGTACCAACGCCCCAGACTGGAGAGCCTAGGAACCGTTCCAACAC
>CAYOOS010000723.1:0-2358 GCA_964405585.1 uncultured Acidobacteriaceae bacterium
GACCGTAACGTCTCTGGCGGGCCAGGAGTCCCCCAAGAAACCGGGGGGCAACGCCGCAGCGGTGGCACGCGGCAAAACAATATTCCAGCAAAAATGTACGGTGTGCCACTACGACACCAGCGACCAGAAGAAGATAGGGCCCGGCCTGAAGGGCATTTCGAAGCGCGGCACGTTCACTGTGAATGGAAACAAAATCACCGACGAGAGCTTGAAGACGTGGATTGAAAACGGCGATCAGTTGATGCCAGGACTCAAGGATAGTCTCGAAGCTGCCCAGATCAAGGATGTAGTCGCGTACGTGAAGACCCTCTAAACGAGGAAATGAGGTAGAAGTGCGTGGAATCCTCGTGAAAATCAACAGGCGAAGTAAAAACCCCCGGTAACCTGTGGGCACAGGCTCCCCGGGGGTTTTCAATTTTGCTTTCTCCCGAGAGGGAGAAAGAA
Organism: uncultured Acidobacteriaceae bacterium; assembly: GCA_964405585.1. Taxonomy (GTDB): domain Bacteria; phylum Acidobacteriota; class Terriglobia; order Acidiferrales; family UBA7541; genus Acidiferrum. The sequence goes on from CAYOOS010000723.1 coordinate 445, forward strand.
TCTACTTCAGAACGGCATCCTTCAGCACCTTCGCGGGGCGCAAACGGACAACCGTCTTGGCCTTGATCTTGATCTGTTCGCCGGTCTGGGGGTTGCGGCCAAGGCGCGCCTTGCGGTGAGCCTTTACGACGCGGCCGATCCCGGGAATGACGAACTTGCCCGCGCTACCCTTAGCTTCTTTTACGGCGAGCTTGTGAAGCTCTTCAAAAAAAGCGGCAACAGTCTTCTTGGCTGTGCCGACTTTCTCCGCAATGTGCGAGACAATCTTAGTTTTGCTCAGTGGCTTGGCTGCCATTTCTTCTGCTTATCCTCCTGGTTTGTCTATCCGCCCCGAATGAATCGAGGCCAGCCGCGAGCGAAAAACGCCTGTTTTTAAAGGAAAAACTCGGGCCGGGAGCGACTATAGCGAACGCAGAAGTGGAACGCAAGGAAAAAACAGCAAAAATCACTGGAAAAACGCACTTTTTTTTCGGGCATGTGCAAAACGCCCAGCGTTCATGCGGTAATGCGCGTTCCCGGGAGCCGGATTTGCGCTCCACAGGGCTATGGTATCCTTCCGAATCGCTTTTAAACGAGGAGAATCGTGGATGAACGACAGTGCAGAGTGGCGGGAACTGGAACGCGAAATCGCGACGCATGTGAAGTTGGGGCGTCGGCCCGTAGCCGTAGCCTATCTGGACGCCGAACCCGTTGGAATCAAGAATTTCGAAGGCACGGAACCATCGGGATGCAGCTTCTGGCGTTTGGCGGCGGAGGGTCGAACCTTCTATACCGTTCCAGAGAATCACTTTAATTGTGCGATTGGCGCCTATACCCACAACATTCCGCTTTCGCCAGAGCGCGAGAAAGAGACCGAGCAAACGCTGAAAATGATGTTTGAACTGGGTTACGTGCAACCGGAAGAAGTGCCGCAAATACCGCGATTGGCAAAAGGACCTAAAGCAGTAATTTATTCGCCGCTGGGCGAAGCCCCCACGGCGCCGGACGTCGTGCTCTTTGCGTGCAAACCTGTGGGAGCGATGCTGCTGCAGGAAGCTGCGAACCGGGCGGGGGTGAGCAGCGGCGCGCCTGCGCTGGGGAGACCGACGTGCATGGCGCTTCCGGCTTCGTTGCAGCACGGCGCGATTACCAGTTTGGGATGCATTGGCAACCGAGTTTATACGGGGCTGGGCGAGGACGAATTGTACGTGGTGCTGCGGGGAAGTGATCTGGCAAAAGTCGCGGCAGCGTTGAAGACGATTGGCAGCGCCAATGCCGCGTTGCAGGACTATGCGAAGGGACGCAGGGAAGAGCTTTCCACGCTGTAACCCACTTTCCCGAACAAATCTCGTCTGCGATTCGCGCCGAATGCTATCGGATGATGCATTTGGGCCGGCGACGCGCGTAAAAAGGCACCCGCCTAAGAGGTTTGGCAACTGGAAATAGGATTAAGGTGTGGAAGCAGGTTGGGTTTGTGGAGCGGCCGCAGCATTGGATTTAGGCGCTGAAGTGGGCAGCGCATCCCGCGAAATAATCTGCTGCTGTGTAGGAAGCGTGTTGGAATCCCAGCCGCCACCGATTGCCTCAATCAGTTGTACGCTGGCGACAATTTGCAGGATACGCAGATCAACGGCAGTCTGCTGATTTCCGAAGAGAGTCGTTTGGGCCGTGATGACCTTGAGTTAACGATCAATGCCCAAGACGTAGCGGTCAGTGGCGAGCTTCAGGCTGCGCTGCGCGGACTGTATGGCTGTGTCTTGTTCCTGAATTTCCTTGGAAAGAACGCGCAAGGTTGCAAGATTGTCCTCGACTTGTTGAAACCCAGTGAGGACCGTCTGGCGATAATTGGCAACGGTCTCATCATATTGCGCGCGGTACTGTTCCACAGTCGCGCGACGCAAACCGCCATCGTATATCAACTCAGAAATTGCCGGA
>CAYOOS010000724.1:0-2356 GCA_964405585.1 uncultured Acidobacteriaceae bacterium
CCGCCAGCACGCGCGCCGCTTCCGCAAACATCGACCGAAACGCCGCCGGATTCGCTCGCGCAATTTCTGCCACCACTTCCGACTGCGCTCGCGCATCTCCGGAAAAAATCGCTGCGTCAATCCGCTCCACTGACTGTGTAGCCTCGCGCACCGCCGCCGCGTTTTGCCTCAGCGACTCCGCCTCTTGCGCCACCGCCCGCAACGAATCTACTTCCTGAGCAATCTGCCGCAGCGCCTGCACTTCCTGCGCGCCCCCAGGCAAAAGTTCACGCAACGCACGAGCCTCGCCCGAAACCATCCGCGCCTCGTCCGCCGAAGAAAACGCCGCCCGAAACGCCTGATGCTCCTGCCAAAGCTGCTGCGCCTCAGCCCCATGCTTGGGATCGCCCACCAGCGCCTGCAGCCACTCAGGCATCGGTGCCAATGCATCGTGCCCCGCCGCAATATCGGCCCGCCCGTCCGCCCGTCCGTCGCGGGACGTTGCATCCAACTGCGGTTTGTCGTTCCGCTCGGCAACCGCCCCACTTGTCCCATTCAAGCGGGCGAGCCCGCCGAAGCCGCCGTAAGGCGAAGGCGGGTCGATTCCCAGTATCTCTTCGTCGGTCATCGACGCGAATTCCGAATGCTTCGTCGCGGCGTCCGCGCCATTGATCCCTCCGGGCAGAGCCTCGCCGGAAGCGCCGTTTCCCGCATCGATCCCAGCCCAATCCAAATCCGTTTGCGTTCCGCTGCTCATTTCTTCTCCTGTTCGCGGTCGCACACTCATGTCCAGTGGCACACCCAGTCCAGTGGCACATGCTTCAGACTGTGTGGTTTTGAATTTCGACTGTCCTGGTGGAATTCAAAGGCACACAGGCTGAAGCCTGTGCCACGAAATTTCGTGCGATCCCTTATGTTAAACTCCGCCAAAATGAATTACGGTAAACACGCAATGCTGCTCGGTGGGCTAACGATTCTTGGGAGCGCCCTGGCATTTGAATGGGCGACGTTTTCTAGAGCCATCAAGAGTTACGAAGTTGTGCCCATCGCACTGATCGCTGGTCTCGCAGGTCTGGTTGTCTGGTTGGCGGGTTGCGTGATGATCTGCCGCACGGCATCGGCTCCCTCGCTTTTTGGCGGTGGCGTCATGATGCTGTTTTTCTTGTTTTTTGGCGGCGTTCTGCTGGATCACATCAGTCCCGCGCTAACCAACGTCCACTTAGGGATGGGAGGTATCATGGCTCCCATGGCTGCGTGCTTTCTCGGGGGTGTAATGTTTATTCTCGTTGGAATCGTTCGCCTGGGCGCGAACTAGCGCTTCCGCTGCCCGGCTCGGTTGCAGTTCGCCCGCTACCGGCCGCCGCATACGCCAATCCAATCGCCCTCAAATGCGCCTCCGCATGAGCCTTCACATTCGCAAACCCCGAAGGATTCTCAATGCGCGCCACCTGCCCCGCATCGGAATTCGCCCACCGCCGACACTCCTCAAGCTCCACAGCGTGATTGTCGAACAGCAAATCCACAGGAACCGTAGGCACTAAATGAACAGAAGATTGCGAGCCATCGCCGGATGCCGGAGTTTCTCCTGCCTCGTGACTCCTCACCACCACGGGTCCCGACCGCAGCAACAAATCAATCTCCCGAAGCTGCTTGTTGCGCGAATCCTCTCCCGGCACCACCAAATCCGACAATCCCAGCACGCCCTTTACAAAACCAATATTGGAGGGATCGGCCAGCGCCTGCTGAATCAGCGGATCGGACGACGCCATCAATTGCTGCACCACGGCTCGTTGCTGCGATTTCAGCCGAGGAAAAGTCTCGTCGCTTTCGGGATACGCCTGAATGTTCCCCTTCAAATCCGCCAGGTGAATCCACTGCGACTCGAATTCCCCGCCCGGGCCCAGAATCGGAATCTCCGCGTCCTCGGGACGATTCTTGCGGAAGCAATCCACCGACAGCAACATCACATCCGCATAAAATGTTTTCAGCCGCCGCCATACCAGGCCTAAGCGTCCGAGCGCTTGATCGCGCGCCATGGCATAACCGGTTGCGGTCTTCTGCGATTCCATTTCGCCGCCGAACACGGCGGGAAACAGTCCCGTCAAAAATTGCGCGACAGGTCCCATCAAATCCTGTTGGTGCCGCACCAAATCCGGAGGCACCTGCGCCGGCGCAGGTTGAAAAAATCCAGCAGCGAGCGGCTGTCCCGCGCGAGCGCGAGCCGGATAGTGCGCGGCAGGCTCGGCCGTCTGATTCGACAGCGCATCGAAATCCAAGACTTGCGGATCGGCGTAAATCGGCGGTATCCCGTACTCGTACGTTTCCGCCTGAATGTTGGAGAGCGTGTTGTACCGCTCCTGAATCTGCACCAGCGAAT
>CAYOOS010000725.1:0-2338 GCA_964405585.1 uncultured Acidobacteriaceae bacterium
CGCGACTTGGATGCCCTACTAGCTGTGCGTGCCCTGGGCGTATCGCGCTGCGGCGCCACCCGCACCGCCGCCATGATGGACGAAGCCCGCAAAAGGCTAGGCCTGGCTCCAATCACAGTAACCGAAGTCGCCGTCCACCCCGCCGGCTATTAACAAAGAACTCCTCAACCAAACGGTTGCCCCAGGCACGGACTGTGTGCCTGGGTCTTGGGTTCCTCTTCTCGATCGTTTTCTCTTCCTCTGCGTTCTCTGCGCCTCTGCGTTATCTTCGGCGTCTTCTTTTTCCACTTTCCCCGTTTCCCTAGCCACTAAACCTCTTCGTCTTACTGATAACTTAAAACTGACAACTGAAAACTTTTTCCCCCGCTTGCCCCAGGTTCGATTTTCTACCTGGGCTCTTGGGTTCTCATTTCTTGTCTTTCAGCGCCAATACCAGCATCGCCGACACAATCATCGAAACCCCCACAAACGCCAATCCGAGAGACGTGCTTCCCGTCCGCCGGCTCACCGCCCCAATAACATACGGCCCCACAAACCCGCCCAGGTTCCCCACCGAATTGATCAACGCAATCCCCGAAGCCGCCGCCACCCCTGTCAAAAACTTGCTCGGCAACGACCAGAACGGTCCAAAGAAACTGTCCACGCCAATCGCCATCAGCGCCAGCAACGCAATGGACAGCGCCGGCGAAGTAACTCTTCCCACCACCAGCAGCGCAGCGCCGCCAAGAATGGCAGGCACTGCCGCATGCCAACGCCGTTCCTGCGTCCGGTCCGAGTGCCGCGAAAGCACCAGCATCGCAATCAGCCCGCAAATATGCGGGATCGGCACCAGCAACCCTACCGTCGTATTGGAATAAAGCGTCGACAGTCCCTTAACCACCTGCGGCAGCCAGAAACTCATCGAGTACACGCCGATGATGATCGTGAAATAAATTATCGCCAGATACCACACTCTTCCATTCCACAATGCTCTCAATGCCGAGACTTTACCCGACGCTTCCGCGGTTTTTTCTTCGTTTGCGAGTTCCCCTGCGAGCCAATCCTTTTCTGCTTGAGTAAGGAACCGCGCCTCCGCCGGACGGTTCGGCAGCAACTTGTACGTCACAATCCCCAGCACAATCGCTGGCGCAGCTTCCAGCACTAGCAACCACCGCCAACTGCTGACGCCCAGCCAGTGGATATGATCCAGAATCAGGCCGGATAACGGAGCTCCCACAATGCTCGAAATCGGCAGCCCTGTCATGAAAAACGCCACCGCCTGCGCGCGCTCTCTCTGCCGGAACCAGTACGTCATGTACAGGATCATTCCCGGAAAGAATCCGGACTCCGCCAGGCCCAGCAGGAACCGCACCACATAAAGTTGTACCGCACTCTGCGCGAAGCCTGTGCTCGCGGAGACGATGCCCCAGCTCACCAGAATCCACGCAATCCATTCCCGCGCGCCCAGCTTGTGCAGGATCACGTTGCTGGGCACTCCAAACAGGAAATATCCGAAAAAGAAAATCCCCGCGAGCAGCCCGAATTGCTCCGAGCTGATCGCCAGCTCCTTGTTCATCGTCAATGCGGCAAATCCGATATTCACGCGGTCCAGGAACGCCACAATGTAGAGCAGGAAAATAAACGGCAGGATGCGCAGTTGAATCTTGCCAACGGCCGAACTGGCAGGGTCCGTCGCCGTTCCGTCCACGCGCGTGTTCATAAGTTCACACTGGCTGCAGGTTCGCGTACCGCTCGATAAACTTTTTCGTCCCGCGCCCCGGAAAACTCACGGAGATTCTCCGGTCGTCCTCTTCGCCTTCCACGCCAACCACCGTTCCCACGCCATATTCCGCGTGGCGCACCTTCTGCCCGAGCAACGGATCGGCCTTCCCGCCGCGCATGATGGCAGGTCGGCTGAACGAACTCGCCGGTGCCGGACGCCGTTGTGGCGCGCGTTCCTTCGGCGCAGACCCGCCCCGCGCCCGGCTCCGAAACTCTTCCTGCGAATACGAATACTCCGGATCAGGCTCGTAACGCCGCGTTTCCCCAATCTCCGCCATCGAACCCCGCACAGTATCCACCAATTCGCTGGGAATCTCGCCCAGAAAGCGCGAGGGCAGGGAAGCGCGCATCTGCTGCTCATTCCCGAAAATCCGCCGGTACAGCGCCCGTGTCAGCGTCAACGATTTGCGCGCCCGCGTCATCCCCACGTACACCAGCCGGCGCTCTTCCTCGATCCCTTTTTCTTCGTTGATCGACCGGCTGTGCGGGCAAATCCCGTCCTCCAACCCCGTCAGAAACACATGGTCAAACTCCAGCCCCTTCGTGCTGTGCAGGGTAATCAGCGTGACACCCGGTT
>CAYOOS010000726.1:0-2334 GCA_964405585.1 uncultured Acidobacteriaceae bacterium
GGCGCACTGATTCAGCGGATCAAGACGCGCTATACGCTGGGATATTACACCCAGGCCACCGGTGCCACAGGGAAGCCGCATAAATTGGATGTTCATCTGGCGGGATCGTATGGGAAGAAGGGAAAGGATTACGTGATTCTGTCGAAGAATGGGTATTACGTGCATTGAGGAATGCGGGACTGGCTGCCGCGGGTAGCAACGAACAGGAAGACGTGGTAAGAGTAAAGCGATGGCTCGGCGGAAGTGAGGGCTTATGTCAGAGAAACATACCGTGGGGCGGCGAAAGTTCATATTGATTACGGCGGGAGTGGCGGCGGAAGGATTTGGAATTTCGTGCGGGGGCCATGCTACGCCAGACGAGATTCAGGAAGCCGCGAAGAAGGTGGGACGGATTCCGCGGCGCAAGTTGGACAATTCTGGGCGGGAAGTATCCGTGCTGGTTGGGGCGGGGACGTGGGCCGCGCCTGCCGTGGAAGCGGGAATCCTGTGCGGCGTGAATTACTGGCACAAGTCTGACAAGTGGGACAAGGCCAGCGTGCCGCAGACCATCTTGAAAAGCCGCGACGCGCACTACTGCGAAGTGTGCTGCGACCGGGTGCGCGGAAATCACGAAACGGGGGAGATTGATGAGGAAGCGCACTACCAGTTTGTGAAAGAGGCGCTGGCGCGCACGGGACTGGGCTATTTCGACGACATGATGTTTCATTTCGGCTACCACAGCGTGGCGGAAATCCAGAACCGGGGATTGGTTCGCGCGTACGACCGGCTGAAAAAAGAGGGATTGGTGCGGCACCTGAACCTTTCTCAGCACAGTTACACCGGCAACGGAAAGGTGAAGGGCGGGCAACCGAACTATGAAATCCTGACGGCAGTGATGAATGACGGTTTGTTTGAGCATGCGCAGTTCTTTTTCACCTATGGGGACAATCAGGGAATCAACGACTTTGTGAGCAAGGCCAAGACAAAAGGTTTCGGCACAACTGCGATGAAAACGACTGCCGCCGCCGGGAGGATGATAGATGACCGCGAGTTCATGAAGAGCTTTCCGGCGGATACGACGCCGCACCAGGCCATGGCTCGTTGGCTAACTACGCAGACCGCCCTGAGTTGCGCGGTGATCCAGATCAACAGCCTGGAGCAGTTCGTGGACACGTACGGCGGGGCAGGCAAGAGCTTGCGCGCGGCGGATTTAAAGGCTATCGAACTGATGAGCGCGTATACGGACCGGGAAGTTTGCCGGTTGTGCAACGAATGCATGACGCGGTGCGAGAAAGGACTGCCGATTGCGGAGATTCTGCGCTATGAGCGGTATGCCAGGGATTACCACGACATGGAGCGGGCGCGCGGGCTGTATGCGAGGTTGGCGCTGGATGCAGGGGAATGTTCGTCATGCGGTGCTTGTGTGCCGCATTGCGCGCAAGGGCTGAAGATTCCGGAGAAATTGCGGCAGACGCACCAGTTGTTGAGTTGAACGAGGGAGCACATGTTGCACGTTTCAAGGGTGTTGTGTGTTTGCGGGTTGGCGGTGTGCACGCTCATGGCTGGTTCACGGAACCTTGCATGGGGTGCGGCGGAGGTTACTGCGCAGACTTCAACGGTGCTGGCGGCTGTGGATCAACGGCATAGCGTCAGCCTAGACGGCGAGTGGCACGTGATTGTGGATCCGTATGGAAATGGTTTGTACGACTCGAATGGGAAGGCGCGAAACAATGGATTTGCACGGAACCTGGCGCAGAGCGATTCCACCGGTCCAATTGAATATAACTTTGCGAAATCTGCCACCTTGCACGTTCCGGGAGACTGGAACACGCAACGCGAGTCGCTGATGTATTACGAGGGGCCGCTGTGGTACGAGAAAGATTTCGAGTACAAGAAAACCCCTGGAAAGCGCGCATTTCTGCACATTGGGGCTGCAAATTATCGGGCGTTTGTTTGGGTGAATGGGCACGCCATTTGTGAACACGAAGGCGGATTCACAGGATTCGACTGCGAAATTACGGCAGCTCTGCGTGAAGGAAGCAACTTCGTTGTGATCGCAGTGGACAGCACGCGGCTGGCGGAAGGCGTGCCGACACTGAAGACAGACTGGTGGAACTATGGAGGGTTGACGCGCGAAGTTTCGCTCGTGGAAGTGCCGGCAAGCTTCATCGATGACTTCGATCTGCATTTGAAGAGGGGAACGACGGATGAGATCGAAGGCTGGGTGCACGTGGTTGGCGCTCCCGGCGGCACGGAAGTGAAGGTCACGCTGGAAAAAGATGGGCAGAGTACCGGCGTGGCCGGGAAGACGGAAACCGATGGAAGAGCCCAGATTCATTTACAGGATAACAAGCT
>CAYOOS010000727.1:0-2334 GCA_964405585.1 uncultured Acidobacteriaceae bacterium
AGGCGCCGCTGCCCGGGCCTGCGCGCGGCTTCGCTTTACGGTGGACTTCGGAGAGGGAGAAATATGGCCCGTGCGTCTGCCAAGCCTGCCCCTAGTAGCGATTACTTTGCTGCTCACGGCCTGGACGTCGGCCGACAGGCTGGCCGACGACTGGTGGCGCACGGTACAGCAGTTCGATCGCCACACGAAGTTCGACCGGACGCTACAGGTTGCAAACGCCTCCATATACTGGGGCGACCCCACAGAGTCCTCCAGCCACACGGTGTTGCGCAAAGAGGACCTTGAGTCCACTTTCAACTACCTCAAGGCCTGCGATAAGCCATTCTTCGTTTTCAAAGATGCAACTATTTTCTACGGCCTCACCGGCCGGCCGTCGCCGCAGCCTCTGCTGTATTTTCAGGAGAACCACAGCTTCCGCGACTCCGATGTTCCCTGGCTGGACGCCCGGATCGTGGATTCTTTGGAGCGCAATCACATACAGGTGCTGGTTATCGAAAGATCGAGTTGGCTGAGAGACACGGCGTTATACGAGAAATTTCCCCGCCTGGAGAAGTGGATGAAGTCCGGATTCCAGAAACAGGCCACGTTTGGCATCTACGAGGTTTGGAAGCGCAATGAGGACTTTACGGAAAATCCCCGTGACCCGAAGATGCACGATCAGGAGATTCAGTTGATAAAGCCCGACTGATTTGCTGAAGCTTATGTCGCGGCTGAAAGAGCCTGCGGCATGACCCGCTCATTTGGGGGGAATGAAGTAGCCGGCCTTATTGTTGAAAGGCGTCGTGAACCACATCCGCCCCGCGGCATCGGGCACGATTTCCCGTATGCCATTATCCGAATACGGAAACGGATATTCGACCACGTCCCCGGTCGCTGGGTCGAGGCGGCCCAGAATGTCGTCGTAGTTGGAGTTGTACCAGACAAAGTCGTTGCGATCGACTCCAATCCCATACGGGGTGGGGGCTGGATCCGGCAATGGATATTCCTTGAACGTTTCCGTCTTGGGATCAAACCGGCCGATCTGGCCGTGCTGGCCGTCCTGGCCGCCCCACCACTCGCCAAAATATACGATCCCTTTCGAGTCCACGGCGATCCGTTTTGTGCCGGCATCTTTGGGATGACTGACGGAATTCCCCGGCTCGAAAGGCGCTTCCTTATTCAGGGCCGCAAGCCTGGCGGTCGTTGGCGGGGTGTAGACGGAAACCTTCAGGCTGTTGATGTCAATTTTCCCGATCAATCCGTCGGTGGGGTACTCGCTGTTGGTAAACTGCGCGGACCACACGTTGTCGTAATTATCCATCTCGATGCCGTAGGGGTGCGGTATTTCGGGAAAGGTGATGAATTTCCGCGTCTTGGGATCGAAGCGCACAACGCCTGCCCCGGCACTTGCCCAGATATAACCGAGACGATCCATCCGCACCGCGTTGCCCGCTCCCCCTGGCAGAGGATATTCCGATATCTCCTCCGTCTTAGGGTCAAATCTGCCCAGCTTGCCTCCCGCTGCTTCCACATACCACACCGTTCCATCCGGAGCCGCCATCGCCGAATGAACATCCAACGCATGCCTTACATCGAGAGGAACGCTCCATTCCCGAACCTTGCCGGTTTCGATGTTGAGTTCGGCGAACTTATCGGCCGTCTTGGCGCAGGGTATCCAGACGTTTCCCTTGTTGTCCGGATGGGCGTTCCAGGGAATGCGATTCGGTCCGGGAAGGCCATACTCGACGTAAACAATTTTCATGGCCTCGTCGCTGAACTCCGGGTGCCTGGCTTTCTCATATCCGGGAAGCTCGGCGGGAGAGCGCGGGAGTTCCGAGTCCGGGCCAAACATTCTGGTGAGATAGGGAACCAGCACCGCGACGTCCTGATCGCTCGCGCGCTTATCTCCGACACCTACAGAATCCCGCATGAAGCTGACCGCGGCGCGCCAGCCATCTTCGTCGCGAACCGTGCCGGCCACCTTCGTCGCGAAAGAATGGCAGATCTGGCATTTGGTGAAGAGCACCTTTTTCCCCGGATCATCCGGCAACAGGAGCTGCCCCTGATAAATCGAAAGATCCGTCCATCGCACCATGCCCTTTTGCAACGCGAAATTCAGGGACACGGGCTGCGCGGAATCCACCATCACGTCGCCGCGAGGTTCGGTCTTATAGCCAACCGCCGTCGCCCGCACTTCGTATTTGCCCGGTGCGAGGTCCTGGATGCGGTATCCGCCCTGCTTGTCTGACAGGACGTCCACGATAATTCTGCTGGTGGTGTTCTGAGCCCGCACGAAGGCTCCCTTGAAGGGCGCGCCGTCGGGACCTTTCACGCTTCCCGCAATGGTGCCGGACG
>CAYOOS010000728.1:0-2313 GCA_964405585.1 uncultured Acidobacteriaceae bacterium
GGATTCTTCATCCGCACTCTCCGTAAAGCTCTTGATGATGAAACGCAAAGAGATGATTTTATCATGCTGTTAGACGCAGGCCGGCCACGGGCGGCGTTCCGTTTTCTGGCGGGCACTGGGAAAAGCTCCCGTGACTGAAGCGCAACGGCGAACACAGCGGTGCTTTACGCATGGCGCGGTGGCTCCTACACTTGCAGCGTGACACGCGTACACGATCGATTCTGCGTTTTGGTGCTGCTGACAGGCTTGTTGGTCGCGCTGTGCCCGACTTCTGCGCTGGAGGGCGGACAAAAACCCGGCGAGGCGGTGGAGAAAGCGGCCAAGGAAAAGTCTGCTACACCAGATAAGACTGCCGGCACGCCGGAACTCCCCTTCCAGATACAACTGCTGGAGAGTCACATCCGGTTTGAGGACAACGGCGATTCGCGTAAGGAAGTTCACACCATCGTCAAGATCAACAATGTTTTGGGAGCGCACCAGTTTGCGCGGCTAACCTTTGATTACAATCGCGCGTTCCAGCAGGTGGAGATTCCCCTGGTGCGCATCAGCCATGCGAACGGAGGCACCAGCGAACTCCTGCCCAGCGCGGTAACGGACGCGGCGAATCCCGCTGTGGAGAAGTTTCCCGCCTATCAGGATGTGCGGGTGAAATCGGTGCGCATCCTTGGCTTGGAGGAAGGCGATACGATCGAGTATCGCGTGATCACCACGACGACGAAAAACCCTCTTGGCCCATATTTCTCCCTAGACCATACCTTTGACCGGTCGGGGCAGGTTCTCGAGGAGCGCTACGAACTCGATTTGCCCGCATCACGCTTTGAAGAAAGTGAGGCGGAGAGGTCGCGCCGACTCCGAAGTGAGCCATTTGCAGCCTACCTCGGTTCATGGAGATTGAAGTCGTTCCTCGAACCTCAACCGCGTACGGGGATCATCTATGTATCTGAAGAAACGCCGGAAACTTCACGGGAGAAGTCTGGTGAGGGGGATTCGAGTCGACTGCGTTACGTCTGGGAGATTCATCACAGCTCGTTACCCGAAATCGGGGCACTTTCAGAACCCAACGCTCCTTCCAACTCGGATGTCGTGGTCACCACATTTTTTGCGTGGGAAGCTGTGGCGGCTGTGCTCGAAGCGACAATTTACCCGCAGATATGGAAAGGGGCGAATGTCCCTGCAATCGCTGCAAAACGCGAGGAATTGATTCACGCAACCCCGAATGGGATGTCCCTAGAAAATGTAATCTACAATTTTGTCACTGAGAAAATCACGACAGTTGATTTGCCGTTGGAGCTCATGGGTTATCATACGCGGCCGCCATCGGAGACACTGGCGTCCGGTTATGGCACTCCGGCGGATAAAGCCGCACTAATTAGTGCGCTGGCATTCCCGACGAATACCAGATGCGGTCTCTCTGCAAATTCCGTGGGCTGGCGGATGTTTCAGCTTCCTCGCCCTACTATTTTGTCTCACCTCATTCTCCGCCTGGAAACTAAGAATCGAGCCGTATACTCTGATCCGGAATTGGGAGTGGCACCCTTCGGAATGATTCCATCGGACCTGCGCGGCAAGGATGTTTTTTTCTTTTATAGCCCACGGCTCTACGTTCCTATCCAAGGCCCTGAAGACTATTATTCTTGGCAGAAGATTCCTAACGAGCTGCCGTTTGCCGCTTTTCAGAAGGTGGGAGTGGATGCCTCGCTGGGAATGGATGGAAAACTTTCCGCAAAAGTGAAATACACCCTGCGGGGAGACAATGAGTTGTTGCTGCGGGTGGCATTTCATCAGACGCCGAAGGAACGGTGGAAGGATGTGGCGGGGCTGCTGGCGATATCGGATGGGTTTCGGGGGCAGGTGACTGGCGTGAACGTTTCGGATCCGATGGAGACAAAGGATCCGTTCACGGTCGAGTACGAGATTACGCAGGCGAAATTCGTGGACTGGTCGAAGAAGACCGTGCGCATTCCCGCGCTGCTGCCACAGATTGGATTGCCGGACCTGCCAGCGAAAACGGATGCAGGAGAATCGGCGCATATGATTGAATTGGGGACGCCGCTGGATGTGGATACGCGGATGACGCTCAAGTTGCCGGCGGGAACGACAGTGCAGGCGCCCGCGGGGAGTTCCGTTGCGCGGGACTATGCGACATTTTCGTCGAAGTACAGCACGGCAGCGAATACGGTGACCGCTTCACGGCGCGTTAATTTTCTGTTGAAGGAGATACCCGGGGATCGCACGATGGATTACAACGCGTTTGTGCGGGCGGTGCAGAGCGATCAGGCGCAGATGATTACGCTGAATCACGAAGCGGCGGAA
>CAYOOS010000729.1:0-2312 GCA_964405585.1 uncultured Acidobacteriaceae bacterium
CTACCGGTCCTATCAACACGCCCACCATCATTGGTGGCAATATCATCGGGGTAGGAAGTAAGATCAACAAGAAATCGTTCCGTTGGTATGAGAAGGCCAAGAATTACCGCGAATTTGAGTTTATCTGGGATCCTTCCAAGGATACGGCCGCGGGTGTAGGCGCGCCGGGACAGCTGGGGCCTGGACTTGGCACACCCATCGGCGGGCAGAATGGTCTTTCGCCAGTTTCCTCTGGCTTCGGGCAAAATCCGAACCAGAACCAGAGTACTTCACCTACTTCTCCGAATCAGCCCACGAGCAATCCTCCAGAGGGCGGCCCGCCGCTGACGGCACCGCCGCCGCAGAATCAGAATTAAGCCGAGCTCCGCTCGATTGTTGCTTCACTGTCATTCAAGCTCAAGGAAAGTATGGCGTGTTTAATCAACGGGCCGAACTGCGTTTCGTGAGGAATCCTCGGGCGGTGAGATTATTTTCCTGTGGGCAGGTCTTCGAGCTTGGCAGACGTTTGCGCCTTGTCCAAAGAGGCGCCGGATTTGAACTTGGCATAGCTGCGCGAAATTCGCTGCACATATTTCAAGGTTTCCGAATAGGGCGGCACATGCCTGCCGTATTGTTCCACGCGCTCCGGTCCGGCGTTATAGGCGGCCAGCGCCAGCGTCACGTCATTGTTGTAGCGCGCCAGCATGTCCTTCAGGTAGCGCGTCCCCGCTTCGACATTTTCCCGGGGGTCGAAAATATCGCGCACGCCGAATTGTGCGGCAGTTTGCGGCATTAGTTGCATCAGGCCGCGCGCGTTCTTGGGAGAGATGGCCTTTGGATTGAAGTTCGATTCGATGGCGATAATGCAGTGGATCAGGTCGGCGTCCACGCCGTAGCGGTCGGCCGCGGCGCGAATGATGTCGTGAAAGGGCGTTGTGGGGCCTAGAGGCTCGGGCAGGGGCTCAAAGACTTCTTCGGGCTCGATGGCGAGCACATCCGCGACAGGGATTTCGGCAACGCCGCCATTCATCTGCAGGCGATACTTGTCGCCAAGCAACTCGTAACTGGTGACGGTTAGCCGCGCACCGCTGCGGAGAACCACGTAATCCGCGCGAACGGAAGCGGCGCCAGCGGTGAGCCCTCCAACCGCCAGCATGGCCACAAGGATGAGTTTCAGGCGCACTCCGGGGCCTCCCGGAGGGCAAAGTGAGCGATAGCCGCCGCCACACCGTCCTCATCGTTGGAACGCGTCACATGCCAGCCGCGCGCTTTCAATTCCGGCACACCATTCTCCATGACCACAGGGATACCTGCAAAGGATAGCATTTCCAGGTCGTTATGGTTATCCCCGATGGCCAAAATATGGGCAGGTAGATAGCCTCGTAAACCTGCCCATTCGGCCAGGGCGGCACCCTTGGAAACGGCAGGATGGATGACGTCAATCATGGCGAAGTCCTTCTCCTCATAGACGGTGACAGCCAGGGAAAAGGCTTCCGCGAAGGGCACATTGCGCAGCGTCTGCTCCACCTGGCGCATCGGTGCCACGGGGCCGGTGAACATCACCTGGACTGGGTCTTCGGTGAGGCAGGCTTCGAGCGGCTGCGATTCGCCCATGAATTCGCGGTTGCGGCGGTAGTAGCCGCCACGCGTGGGATCTTCCCAGTCGATCTTTTCGAGTATCACCTGATCCGCCTGCGGGCGGTCGAAGACAACGGCAGCGCTGTCGCGCCAAAGCTTGGTGGATTGCAGAACGCGGGCTGCGGTGGCGTGTGGCAAAAGGTGTCGCACGTGCGTGTGGCCGTCTTTTGTGCGGACCATCGCGCCGTTGTTGACGATCATCGTGAGCGGGGAGGGAATCTGATGCGCTACGGGCAGGGCAAAATCGTAGCGGCGTCCCGTCACCAGCGCGACTTCGATGCCTCGCCGCGTGGCTTCGGCGATGGCTTCGCGATTCGCCGGGGAGACTTCCCAGCGGCTGTTGAGGAGCGTGCCATCAATGTCCAAAGCGATCAAGCGAACGGGCATGACTCCAGTGTACCGGATGACAGGCGGGAACGCTGTGACGCGTGTGTGAGAGCCTCGTGCTAGACTGCGGTTCATGGCGACTCACCGGCTCTACTACGACGATTCCTACATGCAGAATTTCGAGGCGCAGGTGCGCGGCTGCGTGCCTGCAGAGCCCGTAGCCACGGATTCCGGCGTGCGCCCGGCGTGGGAAGTGCTGCTGGACCAGACGGCGTTTTATCCGACATCGGGTGGACAGCCAAATGATCTGGGCTAACTGGAGGAAGCGAACATTTTGGATGTGCGCGACGATGGCGAAGAGATATTGC
>CAYOOS010000730.1:0-2310 GCA_964405585.1 uncultured Acidobacteriaceae bacterium
GGCACGTGGATTTCACCGTGGAAGTGGAGCGCTCCCTGCGCGTCCTCGATGGCGCCGTCGCCATCTTCGACAGCGTTGCCGGCGTGCAGCCGCAATCGGAGACCGTGTGGCGCCAGGCGGACAAGTACCACGTCCCGCGCCTTGCTTTCGTCAACAAGATGGACAAGATGGGAGCGGACTTTGACCACGTGATCCGGACCATGCGCCAGCGTCTCGGCGCACATCCCGTTCCACTCCAGTTTCCCCTTGGTCGCGAAGATAATTTCATCGGTTGCATCAATTTCCTCGAAGAAAACGTGATTGTGTGGCTCGAGGAAACGCTCGGCGCCAAGTTTGAAATTTTTCCCGTTTCACAGCTTTGGGACGCGGCGTTTATTGCCACCCGCCCCGATGTTGCCGCCGCATTGAAGGGCTCCGCGATCGACAAAAAGTTTTATGACGACCACCGCGCCAAGGTTGTCGAGTACATCGCCGAACATGACGATGAGGTACTGGACAAGTATTTGACCGAAGGCAATCTCTCTGTCGAGGAGATGCGCAAGTCCATCCGCAAGTCCACGCTCTCGATGAAAATCGTCCCCGTGCTCGCGGGTTCTGCGTTCAAGAACAAGGGCATTCAGCCGCTTCTAGATGCCATCATCGATTACCTCCCCTCTCCGCTTGATGTTCCTCCCCTGGAAGGCATTAATCCCGATAACGACGAAACGGTCCTGCGCCGCGCTTCCGACGACGCGCCCTTTTCCGCGCTGGCCTTTAAAATCATGTCCGACCCCTTCGTCGGACACGTCACGTACATTCGTGTCTATTCCGGCGTTTTGAATGCCGGCAGCTACGTTTTCAATTCCTCCAAGGGCACCCGCGAACGCATTGGCCGCTTGCTCCAGATGCACGCCAACAAGCGCGAAGAAATTGAAGCTGTGCACGCCGGCGATATTTGCGCCTGCGTCGGCTTGAAGAGCGTCACCACCGGCGACACCTTGTGTGACGAAAACAAGCCCGTCGTTCTGGAAGCCATGACATTCCCGGCGCCCGTCATTGACGTTGCCGTC
This sequence comes from uncultured Acidobacteriaceae bacterium, assembly GCA_964405585.1. Taxonomy (GTDB): domain Bacteria; phylum Acidobacteriota; class Terriglobia; order Acidiferrales; family UBA7541; genus Acidiferrum. The sequence goes on from CAYOOS010000730.1 coordinate 1,050, forward strand.
GAACCAAAAACCAAGGCGGATCAGGACAAAATGGGCCAGGCTCTCGCGCGCCTTGCGCAGGAAGATCCCACGTTCCGCGTGCACACCGACCCGGAAACCGGCCAGACCATCATTTCCGGAATGGGCGAACTTCACCTCGAGATTATCGTTGACCGCATGAAGCGCGAATTCAGCGTGGATGCCAATGTCGGCCGCCCCCAAGTCGCCTACCGCGAAACCATTCGCCGCAAAGCCGAAGCGGATGGCAAGTACATCAAGCAGACCGGCGGCAAGGGTCAATACGGCCACTGCAAACTCGTCGTGCATCCACTTCCTAGCGCCGATCACGAGAATATGCATGAGATGTCCACCGACGAACTCGACGAACTCGCCAAGTCCATCGCCGGTTCCGGCGGCAAGTGGCGTTTCGACAAGGAACATCGCTTCCTCTTCATTGACAAGGTTTTTGGCGGCGCCATTCCCAAGGAATTCATCCCGCCCATCGAAGCGGGCATTCGCGAAGCCATGGATAATGGCGGCCTCGCCGGTTTCATGATGGTGGACGTAGCCGTGGTGCTCATTGACGGCAGCTACCACGATGTGGACAGTTCCGAAATGGCCTTCAAAATTGCGGGTTCCATTGGTTTCAAGGAAGCTTGCACCAAAGCCAAGCCGGTTTTGCTCGAGCCCATCATGCGCGTGGAAGTCACTACGCCTGAGGAATACATGGCCGCTGTGTTCGGCGACCTGAACGCGCGCCGCGCCCAGATTCAGGGCTCGGAGACGCGCGCCGGAGCCCACGTGATCCGCGTGCAGGTTCCCCTGTCGGAGATGTTTGGTTACGCCACGGATTTGCGCAGCCGCTCGCAGGGCCGCGCGAATTTCACCATGCACTTCTCGCATTACGCGGAATTACCCAACGCGATTGCTGAGGAAGTAATCAAGAAAGCCCGCGGGGAGAAGTAACGGACGATTTTAGTTTTTGTTAAGAATTCGGAGTAAGGAGCAGAGGCAGAAATGGCCAAAGAGAAATTTGAGCGCAATAAGCCGCACGTAAACATCGGCACCATCGGTCACATCGATCACGGCAAGACGACTCTGACCGCAGCCATCACGAAGGTGTTGGCTAAAAATAATCCCAAGGTGCTGTTCCGCGCGTTTGACTCGATTGATAACGCGCCGGAAGAGCGCGAGCGCGGTATCACCATCGCGGTTTCTCACGTTGAGTATGAAACCGCGAATCGCCACTACGCGCACATGGATTGTCCCGGTCACGCCGATT
>CAYOOS010000731.1:0-2306 GCA_964405585.1 uncultured Acidobacteriaceae bacterium
CTTCAGCCAGGCGAAGTACGCGAAAGAGGCCGCAGCGAGCGGCAAAGTAGTGCCGGGTCTGGCGAGCTTTGCCGACTGGCAACAGCAAAACTTCCGGCGGCTGGGATATCGCGCGCAGTGGCAGAGCTATTTCGATGAGGTCGACGTGTTCCTCTCGCCAGTGGCTTTCACCACGGCGTTTGAGCATGACCACAGCGAACCGCACGACAAGCGCACGATTGCCACGGTAGACGGTCCGCGCGCCTACGACGATATGGTGCGCTGGATCGCACATGCTACGCTGACAGGGTGTCCGGCGACGGTAGCCCCGGTCGGGCGTGGCGAGGGCGGCTTGCCCATCGGCTTACAAATCATGGGACCGTATTGGGAAGACGCCACGCCAATTGTTTTTGCGAAGCTGCTGGCACGGGTACAGGGCGGATTTGTGGGGCCATCCGGTTTCGAATAGTAGGGCGCGGTAGCGATGCCCAGCGGACCGATGGGGGCGGGCACGGCGCGGGCTGATAGTCTATCGAGTAGACCGGGAATTCCCCTCCCCGAGTTTTTGCATTTCGCCGATTGCGGGCGGATCACGCAACCCGGAAGTTATCGGCTCGGCCGTTGGGTTAGTACCGACAAACGCCCTTGCATGGAGTGATGTGGCCAACTTGCTAGTGGGCTGCAAAGCCTGAAGTCGATCCGCATGAAGGCGCGAATTGGCCCGGAGGGACGCTGGTTGCAAGAGAATGAAAAGTCGATTGGGACCAAGAGGCAAGCCTTATACCAGTGAACAACGGGGAATATAGGGAACTATCGAGGGTTTGTAGTGCGGTTGGTGAAGCGATTGAATCTGAGCCGAAAAGGTTTTGTGTGGCTTGCGTTGCTCCTGATTGCTCTGGCGATCTTGCGTTCGGCAATCGCGACGCGACTCGACGGTTTTACCATCGACGAGGCCTATCACATCACAGCAGGCGTTTCTTACGTGAAGTTTCACGATTTCCGAATCAATCCGGAGCATCCTCCACTCGTAAAACTTTGGGTGGGCAGCGTCATTGCAGCGACCGGATTTCGTCTGGATTCACTTCAACAATTCAACGATAAGCCAGGTGAACGGAAGTTCACGCAACGTGCCGTTTTTAGGGAGAACGACCCTGATTCCGTGCAGAGGCGCGCGAGGGCAGCGATGTACGCCTTGAATGGCATTTTGTTGTTTGCCCTGGCATTTGCGCTGGAACGCGTATTCAACCCAAGCGTTTCCCTCGGCACACTTCTGTCCCTCGCCATTGACCCGACGGTTGCGGCGCACCTGCCCGTCGTCATGACCGATCTGCCGGTGGCGCTCCTCTCGACAAGGCTGTCGTCCTCGCCGCAAGAGCCTTTCGCGAATGGATCTGGACCGACCTTGCGGCTTGCTCGGCATTTCTCGGGCTTGCTCTGACCGCGAAACATTCTGCGCCTGTGGTGCTCTTGATCGTAGCCCTCATTGGTACCGCGCTTGCAATTCTTCGACCGCTTCCATCGCCAGAGGACTCGCGATGGCTAAGAGTTGTAAAACTGGCCGCGGTGTTTGGCGGAGCAATGGTCGTCTTGTGGGCCTCGTATCTGTTCCGCTATTCCGAGTCTCCCTCTGGGCTGGAGTCGTTCAACCGCCCGCTGGTAGAAAAAATCAACGACGTTGCTTCACCCCGTTATCACGCCGTGCTAGCAACGATGGCCGCGACTCATGTGGTGCCTCGCGCCTATCTCTGGGGTTTTGCAGACACCATTCGTGCGGGAATGGAGGGCCGAGAGAGTCCTAAGTTATTCTTTGGTAGGCAATATCACTTCAAGGGCCCAAAACATTTCTTCCCCGCAATGATTGCCGTGAAAGTCCCCATTGGCCTACTCGCACTGATGCTGCTGGGGCTCTTTCTCTTTTTCGCCCGGCGCATTCTGCCGGACTGGTTCCTCCCTTGTGGAGTCGTGCTTGCAGTCGCGTTGCTGTTTCTGCTGGTTCTTTCTCAGGGAGCGACCTACGCGGGAATCCGACATGCTTTACCAGTGGTTGTTCTGCTTTCCGTTTTTGCGGGCGTCGGCTTTGAAGCGGCGCTGTCCTCCAAACCTGCGCAGCTCAAGATTTTCGTAGCGCTCGGTCTCGTCGCCGCGGCCGCGTCGGCGCTGCCGCAGCCGCGGCCTTGGGAATACTTCAATGAATTCGCGGGTGGCACCCCGAATGCTTACAAGTATTTCAGCGATGAAGGTGTGGATCTGCTTCAAAGATCGAAAGAGCTCGAGGAATACTACAGACAGGAGCTGAAACCAAATGGTGTGCGGCCTGTTTGTCTCTA
>CAYOOS010000732.1:0-2299 GCA_964405585.1 uncultured Acidobacteriaceae bacterium
TTTGGATCGCGCGGGGCGGGATGGGAGTGGGCAGGGAACTCCTTTGCCGGAGAGATTGGTAGCGGCGGTGCGGGAAGAAGTGGAAGCGGCGTTGAAGAGCGATGCGTCACTGGGCGAACAGGTGGCGCGGATTCTGGGGGCGCGGCGGTTTGATGATGCTGCGCGGGCGCAGGTGGTGCGGGTGATTGATGCGCGGGCGCAGCAATTGGTGCCAGGAGCGGTGAAGAAGGTGGTGGGGAGTTGGACAACGGCCACTTTGGGGGCGAGAGGGAAGAGCCGAGCGGCGGAAGCTGGAGTTGCTGCCAGGAGCGAAATAACGGGTAGCGTTGCTCCACGGACTGAGAAGAGCGGGCAAAACGCGGGGAGAAATGAGAAGACCGAGGGACGGGCGACTGGGCGGGCGGGGAATCGTGGGCGAGTGGATTATGGGAAGTTGAGTGACGAACAGATATTGAATTTGTAGGAAGAAGAGTTCACCACAGAGTTCACAGGGAAGTTCAACCCAAGAGTCAGATACAAGAGCAGAGAAATCGTGGCGCTTGATCGTAAGGACCCACCCTTCGCTGAAAAACGCGAAGGATGGGGCACTCTCATGTTCATTAGAGAAGTAGCGATAGAAAAAACAAAAGAAAAGCAGCAAAGCGCAAACCTAGGAGCACAGTCAGGAATGACTGTGCCACTCGCCGGGCTGAAGCCCGGCGTCCACATGAGCTAAGACGAATTACAACGAGGTTTTTGGCGCCTTCTCGCAAGACGCCTGCTTGCCCTTCTGAAGCGGGGCGGCACATCTAAGGAGAGAGAAAAATGCCAGCACAGCAAAACGCGAATGTCATCGCGTTGCAGCTCGAGAAGGTGCGCGACAAGGTGCCTTTGCTCTACGAGCGCGACGACATTCTATTGACGATGATTCAACAGCGCGGGGACGTGGAGAAAATTTCTTCACGAAACCTGCGTCTTCCATTGCAGGTGAATCCCGGTGGGAAGGCCGGGTCGTACAACGCGGACGGCGGGGACCTGGGACGCGGATCGGGAACGCAGTACGACATCGCCCAGGTATCGCCGATATTCTTCCGCTTCGCGATTGAAATCACGAAGCTGGTGGAATACGCCACGACGGGACGGGAACGCGCGATCGAGAATGCGGCGAAGCGCGAAGTGGCAAATGGAATGAAGCAGTTCCGTTCGTTCCTGGACAAGCTGATCCAGACGGCGGGGAACGGCGTACTGGGAACAATCAACACAGTGGCCGGGTCCACGTTTACGATGACAGTGCCCTACGGGGCGGCGCTGGTGTATCCCGGGCAAACGATCCAGATTTACGACACCACGCTGACGACCAACCGGAACATCGCCGCGAGCGTGACGACCACCGTGTTGACGGCGGACCCGATTACGACCCAGCAAATCACCGTGGACAACGTTCCGTCAGGGACGGTGGCGACGGACGTGATTGTGCACGACGGATTGAGCGGAGCGCAGCCGGTTTCGTTGTATGGGATCAAATATCACCAGAACAACTCGACGACAGGGACGTGGCTCAACCTGAACCGGGCGACCTATCCGGTTCAACTGCAGACGCCGCGCGTGAATGCGGGGAATGCGGCACTGACGCCGGCGAACGTGCGGCTGGCGATCAACAAGGTGCGGAAATCATTGGGGATCAATCACCTGAGCAAGCTGATCGCGTACATGGCGGTGGAGCAGGAGCATGCCTGGGAGAATCTGGGCATCACGGTGAGTTCCATCATCAAAGAAGGCGGCAGCGGAAACGGAAATGACCTGGATCTGCTGTTCACAGGGCGGAAGACGATGAGCGGGATTCCAATTAAGTCCAGCGTGAATGCGGACCAGACACGCGTGGACTTTTTGGACCTGGCGCACTGGGGCCGCGCCGTGTTGAAAGACATTGATTTTTACGAGGTGAATGGCAACACGGTGTTTCCGATTTACGGGGCGAGCGGCGGACTGGCGGCGAGCTATATCTTTTATTTTGATCTGGCCATGCAAATCTGGAACGACAGTCCGCGTTCTGGAGCTTACATCGACACTCTTGCTAGACCCTCGGGTTACTAGCGCTTGAGCTGCTTCCTTATGCGCTTGAGATACTCTTGCGCGGTGAGGAAGTTTTTTCGTTGATTGCAGGAGAGGCAGGCTGGAACAATATTCTCAATCCAGTTTGTGCCTCCCCTGCTCAACGGGATTGCATGATCAGCTGATGCGGACTTACGGGTTAGCCTGCAATGGCAATATGCGCAGCGATAGCGGTATGCAGCCAAAAGCTGCAACCATTCCTGTGTAG
>CAYOOS010000733.1:0-2296 GCA_964405585.1 uncultured Acidobacteriaceae bacterium
GAGGTTCTGCGTGAATCGTCGTGTTCCTCTGTCCATTTTGTTTCTGTTCGTCTTAGCAAGTCCCGCCTCGCGCCACGCATCGGCCGGCGCTGCGTCGCAACAACCGAATGACATTCTTGCCGGCGGCGGTGTCACCATCGTCTCCGCCTCCGAAGGTTATGCCTGGCGCGTCTGGCCCGGCGGCAAAATCGAATTCAGCTTCGATAGCGCCCGTACCTGGGTCACTCAGAAAAGCCCTGTAACCACGGATCTCACCGCGGGCTCTTCGCCTTCCAGCAAGGTCTGTTGGGTCGTGGGAAAAGCAGGAACCGTCCTGCTGACCACCGACAAGGGCAGCCACTGGAAGCAACTCGTGTCTCCCATGAAAGAAGATCTCGGAGGAGTGTTTGCGCAGGACGCAAAACGCGCCTCCATCTGGAACGTTTCTCACAAGCTGAGTTTCGGCACGAACGACGCCGGCTCCACGTGGACCCCCAACACGGACTAGAGCCCAATCATAAACAGCCCTGGGAGGGCACGGCTTCAGCCGTGCCGAAAAGCGTTGCCGATTCAAGGGTTTTAACCTCTGAGGTCCGCTTGCGAAGGGAGCTGAGCATCGCCCTTCGCGGAATATTTGACAACTTTTTTGTGCATGCCATACTTCTGCCAAGGCCCTTCCCGTGACCAATCTCTACGCTGCCATCGATCTTGGTGGAACAAAAGTCTCCTGTGGCTTGGCCACGCCTGCCGCGGATTTTGCGGCGGAGACCACCTTCGATACCCACTCTGCCGATGGCCCTGTAGCCGTGCTCGCGCATATCGCTGCAAACTTGCGCGAACTCTGCGAAAAAGTCGGCGCACAACCGCGTGCCATCGGCATGGGTATTCCCGGCTTGGTGGACGCCGCCCGCGGCATCACGCTCTTTCTTCCCAACCTGACCACGCAGTGGCGCAACATCCACGTGTCGGATATTCTTTCGCGCGAATTCTCCTGCCCCGTCTATCTCCTGAACGATGCGCGCATGGCCACGCTCGGCGAAACGCAGTATGGCTCCGAATCGGGCGCTCGCAATCTCGTCTTTCTCACTCTCGGCACGGGCATTGGTGGAGGCGTGGTGATTGATGGCCGTTTGCGCCTGGGTCCGCTCGGCGCCGCTGGCGAAGTGGGTCACCAGACCGTGATTCCCAATGGCCCAATGTGTGGCTGCGGCAATCGAGGTTGCATCGAAGCCGTCGCAAGCGGCTCCGCCCTAACCGGCGAAGGTGTGCGCTTGTTGCGCAGCGGCCTTGCTCCGCATCTGCTCGAACTCGTTGGTGGGGACGTTTCAGCCGTCAACCCCATGCGCATGGCCGAAGCTGCCCGTCTTGGCGATGCCGCCGTGGCCCAGTCTATCGAATACGCCGCCAACTTCCTCGGCATCGGCGTCGCGAATCTCGTCACCATTCTTCATCCCGAAGTTGTCGTCCTCGGTGGAGGCATGTCCGCCATGGGCGACTTGCTTCTCGATCCTGTTCGCCGCGCCATCAAGGAGCGCGTGCGCATGTTCCCTGCGGATGATGTCCGCGTGGAACGCTCAACTCTCGGCGAACGCGCGGGCCTTTATGGTGGTATCGGCCTGGCTGTTGCCGGAGGCCTTACAGATTTAGCCGAGCGCGGTATGGCCCGGCAACCAGATTAGGAGGCATTCCCATGGACTACACGTACAACGACGTCGCCAAGATGATCGATCACTCGCTGCTCAATCCCACGCTCACGCGCGACGATCTCGAAGCCGGCTGTCGCATCGCTCTCGCCTACGACACCGCCAGTGTCTGCACCATGCCGTTCTATCTCAAACGCTGCGCGGAACTGCTACGCGGAAGCAAAGTGAACGCCAGCACGACCATCGGCTTCCCTCATGGCGTCAATACCACCTTCATCAAGGCGGCGGAAGCGCGCCAGGCCATCGCCGACGGCGGCGAAGAACTGGACATGGTCGTCAACATCAGCAAAGTGCTGAGCGGCGATTGGTCCTACGTCCGCGACGACATCAAAACCGTAGTGGATATCGCCCACGCCGCCGGTGCCAAAGTGAAAGTAATCTTTGAAAACTGCTACCTGCAGGACGCCCACAAAATCCGCTTGTGCGAAATTTGCGGCGAAGTAAACGCGGATTGGGTCAAGACTTCCACAGGCTACGGTTCCGGCGGCGCCACTCACCCGGCTCTCCAAACTTCCCTTCGGCGTAAGCCAGCTCCGGCGGTGTTTTTCCGAACAGATCCTGACCTTGCACGCCATCCGGAATTTCCATGCCGCAAAGCGCCAGCAACGTCGGCA
>CAYOOS010000734.1:0-2294 GCA_964405585.1 uncultured Acidobacteriaceae bacterium
ACCGGAGAAGGCTGCGGCTCCTGTAATGCCCAAGATGGCAAAATCAACTGCCTCGACGGCGACAGCGACGCGTGCCAATGGGAAGGAAAACGGGACAGTTGCAGCTTCGCGACGCAAATCTGCAACGAGTGCTAATGCCACGGCCACTGCGACTGCGCAGCCCGCGCCGCCTGAGCCGGCAGCAATGGACACAACACTTATTCCGCCTAAATTGCTGAAGTCCGTTGCGCCGATTTATCCGCCGGAGGCCATGGAAAATTACATTACCGGGGATGTGCGGGTGGATGCGATTGTGGAGCCGGACGGGAAGATTGGGGCAATGAAGATTTTGACGGGACCCGCGCCGCTGCGGCAGGCCGCCATGGACGCTTTGAAGCAGTATGAGTACGCACCGGCCACGCAAGGCGGAAAAGCGGTGGAAGCGCACGTTACGGCAACGGTGAAGTTCTGGTTTAATCCGTGAGCGGGGGAATAAGGCGGGGGAATTCCTGAGTTCTCAGTAATAAGTTTTAAGTTTTCAGTAAGACAGAAGAAAGCTTTTGGTCTGAGAACGTAAGCGTTCAACTCCCGACTTATAACTTAAAACCTAACAGGTTGCCGAAAAATGCGTTTCCCTGTCATTCCGAGCGAAGCGAGGAATCCCTCTTCAATTAAAATGCCAAGAAAAGAGAGATTCAGCGCCCAAAAGACATGCGATGCAAAGCCGTACCTCACTTCGCAGACTCCGTTTGGAATAACGAATTCCGGGTTTCTCAGCCGGCTGCTAAAACTTAAAACTGTACTCCCCTCGCATTGCGGATCCATCCAAATGCCCGACCGATTGCTCTCAGAAAAGCTTGACGGCGATGCGCTGGGGGTGCGAGCCGACGGGAATCATCGTTAACAGGGAATCGGTGCGCGTGTGGAGCACGGCGAGATCGCCGGAACCTTCATTCACCACCAGGAGCATATCGGGATTGCCGCCGGGCGCGACGGGATCGAAGCGCATGGCGCCTGGAAGAGCACCGACATTAATGGGACGACTGACGCGGCGATTGACAATGTCGAGCGGGATGACGCGCCCGGCGGCGCGGTCGGCGACGTACATTTCGCCAGCGTCCTCGGTGATTATGCCGGAAGCCGGGGCGGAGCCCAACATCATGAAATCACCCATCTCATGGGTCCAGGTGTTCAAGGCTTGCAGGCCGTGGGTTTCCGGGGAAATTACGTACAGTTCGCCACCGTCCGGCTTCAAAATCATTTGCGTGGGATTTCCCGCGAGCACGAGGTTGGTGAGGAGAACGCCGCGGCGCACATCCACAACGGATAGCAGGCTCTGCGAGCGGCTCATGACAAATGCCAGCGAACTATCCGGGAGGATGCTGACCTCCCCTGGATCGGCAACGACGGGAACTTCGGCGCGTTGCTGTAGCGTGGCGGCGTCATGAATGCCCAACGTGGCGGCCTGAAAGTTCACCACCAGAAGGGTTTTGTTGTCCGGCGTGATGCGCACGCGCACTGGCTGCGCGCCGGTTTTCGCGCGGCCGATGATGGCGCGGGTGACGCAATCGATGGCGATGAGCTGGTTCGCTGCGGATGAGGTGGTGTACGCGCGATCGCCCTTGACGGAAAATTCCAAGGAGTAAGGCAGGGCGCCAACGGGTATGCGCGAGGAGATTTGATTGCTGCGCGCGTCCAGAACCCAGATGTAGCCTCCCGCGCTGCTCACGCCCCAGATTTCGGCGCGACGGGGGTGTTCGAGGATTTCAGCAAGCGCGGGGCCCCCGTAAATTTTCCCAATGGCACGCAGGCTGATCAGATCCACTACCGTGATGTTTCCGTCGTCCGTGCTGACATAGGCATTCAGGTGCAGACCGGGACGCAGAAAAGAGGGGCGATGCTCGCGAAGCAAGAGGATGACGGCAAATAGAAGAAGGATGGTGAGAAGGAAGTAGACGCGGAAATTTCGAGGCCGGCTCATCGAGTGCTTTGGATTTTACCTCAGATTCCGTGCTTGAAGTCTGTGGATGTGGTTATTGAAGCGGGCCAATTCCGAAAGAAAATTGTTGCCTGTGCGGGGCGGTACGGGCGGAGTCGATTGACAGCGTCGCGAGGGAGGGAAATGAGTATACAATTGCGGTCGTCTGCGAGATCAAACAGGAATTTCCAGTCTATTTCACACACGGAGAGGCCAAAAGTTTATGAAAACGGATGAAGTTTCCAGGCGATCGTTTCTGAGACATATTGGGGCGGCGGGTGCGCTGGCATACGCGGGAAGTAGCGCGAACGCAATGAGCGTCAGCGGAGATGGAGCG
>CAYOOS010000735.1:0-2291 GCA_964405585.1 uncultured Acidobacteriaceae bacterium
CTCAGCGACACGGGCCACAACGCGATGATCCATTACATCCGCACGCTGAGCCCGCAAGCCACCAATTCGTTGACTTTGGGGTTGAACCGCGCCACGCGCCTGCTCCTGCAGGAGAATCACTCAGTCAACGTCAATCAGCTCTGGGGCGTAAACTATCTTCCTCAGGACCCGCTGGACTTCGGCTACCCGGCCGTCACCGTCGCCGGCTATTCCCACGTAGGAGATGTCGAACAGATTCCCCTCGGCCGCGATTCCACAACCTATCAAGCAACCGACGCCGTTACCTTCATCCGCGGCGCACATAGCATTCAGTTCGGCGGCGATTACCGGCGCATGGACATCAACAGCTTTCTCAATCTCTATTCCCGCGGAAGCATGAGTTTTTCCGGCGCGATCTCGGGAACCGGCATCAGCGACCTGCTGCTGGGATATCCCACCCTCGACATCCAGGCGCAAGACAACAATCCGCAGGCGCAACGCACAGCCTCCTACGACGCATTCGTGCAAGACGATTGGAAAGTGCTTCCCAAGCTTACTGTCAATTTTGGGTTGCGTTACGAATTCAATACGCCCGTGGTGGATGCGCACAACGGCATGGCCGCGTTCAACGTGCAGACTGGCCTGCTGGCGCAGGTCGGAACCAACGGTATTTCACGTTCCGGCTACCGGTCCGATTGGGCGAACATCGGTCCGCGCGCAGGCTTCGCCTGGTCGCCTTCCCCGGGGTTTGTAGTCCGCGGCGGTTACGGGATCTTCTATGATGCCGGAATCACGGTGGCCAATTCGGCGCTCTATTTCAATCCACCGTACTTCGTGTTGCGCGTGTTTTTCCCCTCGGACACGGGCCTGCTCACCTTGAGCGATCCATTCGCCCTGAGCAACGGCTACGTGCCTCCCCCCGGATTGAACACTCTCAGCCCCGACCTCAGAACTTCCTATCTGCAAAGCTGGAATCTCAATTTGCAGCGCGAAGTGCGGTCCGTGGGAACTTTCAGTGTGGCTTACGCCGGCTCGAAGGGCACCCACCTGCTTCGGTCTCTGGACTTGAACCAGCCCGCTCCCGGTTCCGGGGATCTTTCCACGCGCGAGCCCTTTCCGCAATACAGCAACATTTTCTTCACCGAAAGCGGCGCGGATTCCGAATACCAGTCGTTCCAGGCGTCCCTCCATCGCAATCTGAGCCGCGGCCTGTCGATGATTCTGAGTTACACCTTCTCCAAATCGATAGACGACGCGTCCGCCTATCTCGGAGACACGGCCGACGCGAACTTTCCGCAGAACAGCCACGATTATCGCGCTGAGCACGCGCTTTCGAGCTTCAATACTCCCAACCGCTTCGTGATGGCGTATGTGTATCAACTTCCCGGGCACAGCCTCTGGACGCGGAACACTTCTTTCCGCGGCATCGTCGCCGCGCAGTCCGGGCATCCCGCCACGCCGATTCTGCAATTCGATAACAGCAATACCGGCAACACGGGGTCGCCGGTGGGCAACGATCGGCCGAATGTAGTCGGCAACCCGCACCTTGCGAACCCCTCGCCATCGGAATGGTTCAACACCGCGGCTTTCGCCATACCGCCGCAGTACACGTTCGGAAACGCCGGACGAAATATCGTCATGGGGCCGGGGCTGTTCACGGCCGATATCTCGCTGGTGCGCGAGATCCGCCTGGGAGAGCGGGAGAGCTTGTCGCTCGAGGGCCAGGCGTTCAATTCGTTGAATCGCGCCAATTTCAATCTTCCCGAACTATACGCCGACAGTCCGGGGACCTTCGGCAGAATTTTTTCGGTGCAAGCGCCGCGCCAGATCCAATTCGCGGCGCGCTTCCGGTTTTAGGAAATCTCACCAATACCGTGTTCACCACGGAGGCACGGAGGCACGGAGACACGGAGAAAACAGAATCAAAGGTAATACCGGAGCCCATAGAGGCGGCGGGGAGCACGGAGAAAAGCGCAAATGGCCTAATGAGTTTTTTCTCTGCGTCCTCTGCGACTCTGCGAGAGAGTCTTTTCAGAATTTCACGGAGACAGGCCCGCGGAGAAAACCGCCGGCCAAATGACAGAATTCCCCCGGGGCGTCTTGCCTCTGTTCCGGTTCAGCGTGAAATGGAGAAGTAGCGTTCCACCGTTAGCAAGGGTCCGCCCCTCCGGGGTGAGGATTCTCAATACATAAGGGTCTACCGATCCGATGTATTCGTGGGAGGAGCACGAAAGGCGAGCTTCCGCGCTCGGCATTGTCTCGATGAGCCCGCCAAGTTATCCCTCAGCCATGGTTGCATCCCTGCGGAGGCC
>CAYOOS010000736.1:0-2291 GCA_964405585.1 uncultured Acidobacteriaceae bacterium
ATAGGGCTTTGGCAATGCGGCTTCTCGCAGTTTACTGCGAGTGCCCCGATTAACTTCTTGAGCGAACGGCGGTCATTCCGTCAGCGCGGTTCAGTGTGTTAAGGTCTCCTTTCTCCCCATGTTCTCTCAGCGCACCAATTGGGAACTCACGCCGAACCGTCACGCACAAGCCTTGAAACAACTTCGTGCTGCTGGAACGCCGATTCTCGATCTAACTGCTTCGAATCCGACGAACTGCGGCTTCCATTACGACGCTCCCGCCATTCTCGAAGCTTTCCGTAGGGTTGAGGCGCTTAACTACGATCCCCAGCCCCGTGGGCTCCTTTCCGCGCGCGAAGAAGTAGCGCGTTACTACTTGCAGGACCGCCATGCGACGGTAAATCCCGAAGCCATTGTTCTGACCACAAGCACCAGCGAGGCCTATTCCTATGTTTTCCGGCTGCTTTGCAATTCACACGACGAAATCCTGGTTCCCAAGCCCAGCTACCCGTTGTTCGAGTTTCTTGCGGACTTGCAGGACGTCACGCTGGTTCCGTATGCGCTGGAATACGCCCACGGGTGGTTCATCGATTTTTGCAGCGTGATCCGCGCGCTCACGCCGCGCACACGAGCGATCCTGCTCGTCCATCCCAACAATCCGACGGGCTCCTATCTGCAGCCCGAGGAAGTGAATCGCCTGAACACGTTGTGCCGCGAGCGCAACATCTCGCTGATTGTTGACGAAGTGTTTCTGGACTACCCCTTTGCGGGGGAGCCACGCGCGACTTTCGCCGCCAATCAGGAGTCGCTGACTTTTACACTCAGCGGCCTCGCCAAAATCTCCGCACTGCCGCAAATGAAGGTCGCCTGGGTGGTTACCAGCGGTCCCGAGTCGCTCGTGCATCCGGCACTCGATCGTCTGGACGTTATCGCGGATACCTTCTTATCGCTCAATGCTCCCACACAGTGGGCCTTCCCAACGTTATTGGAGCAGCGCCGCTCGCTGCAACCACAAATTCTGCGACGCGTGCGGGAAAATCGCGCGCACTTGCAGGCCCTCGTTGGGCAACATCATGCTTGGGAACTCCTCGATGCGGATGGCGGGTGGTACGCGGTATTGCGACTTCCCACAGGCTGCTCCGGAGAAGACCACGCCATAGAGCTCCTGCAGACACGCCATTTGCTCGTTCATCCGGGCCATTTTTATGATTTTGGCGAGGACATTTTTCTTGTAATCAGCCTCATCACGCCACTGGACGTCTTCGCCGAAGGAATCTCCCGACTAATCCAGAGTTAGCAGCCGATCAGCCATAAAGAAGAAGGCCAAGCAAGCGAGGTGTGACCAGTGTCACTCCTTATCGTGACGTGGGTCATGCCCGCTCCGTGAGTTTTGCGGTTAAATCATCCTCGGTCGTCACACTTTTCTCGCACATTGTCAGGCCCGGTTGTTGTTTTCTCAGCCCCTCACGGAGGCACTTTCTGCCGGCATTATGCCAAACGTAACTCCACATTGCGTACGAAAGGCATTCCACGAGATGTTCGGGATCCCTGCAACGGAGAGCCTGCATGGCTGAATTCAAAGACTCTGCGCATCTGATTCGACTGGCGGGAGTATTTCTGCTCGGTTTGGTCCTCTTTCTTGTTCTTCGCGCGGCGCTGATCCCGCGGAGTTTCGGCCGGTACGGCCCTTTTCGGGGAGATGCCCTGGCCGAGATCAGCGCGCGGCCAGTGGCGTTTGCGGGGCATGAGGTCTGCGAGAATTGTCACCCCGATGAAGCCGCGCTTAAAGCGAGCGGCGCACATAAGACCGTCAAGTGCGAATCGTGTCACGGCCCGTTGGCGAAACATGCGGATGATCCGGGAACAGTCCAGCCCGTGTTGCCGGAAGTGGCAAAGCTGTGCCTTCGCTGCCATTCAAAGAATATTGCCAAACCGGCAGGTTTCCCGCAGACAGAGGCAAACGGTAGTAAGCCCTGCGACACATGTCACAAACCACATAGCCCAGGATTGAAGCCGGAAGGCAAGAAATGACCTTAAACCGCCGTCAAATCTTACTTTTGCTTCCCGCCGCAGCCATCGCCTGGGACTACGTGCTTGCCGACAATCCGAATGGATCACCCAATTACAAGATGAGCGAGCACTGGTGGGGCATGCTCATTGACATCACCAAATGCATCGGTTGCGGAAGCTGCGTGCGCGCCTGTGAAATGGAAAACGATGTTCCCGAAGGCTACTTCCGGACGTGGATCGAGCGCTACCACGTTTCGGACTGGCATATCGAAACTCCCGAAGTGGATTCACCCAACGGAGGG
>CAYOOS010000737.1:0-2290 GCA_964405585.1 uncultured Acidobacteriaceae bacterium
CTCGACTCCCCGGATGTCCGAGATTTGCTTGGAAGGATCACCAGCGATTACAACTAGTTCAGCCTGTTTGCCGACCGCGATGGTGCCGATGCGCCCCGATTGCCCAAGGAATTTCGCGCCATTCTCAGTAGCGATGTGAATGGCTTCTACAGGACTAAATCCCGCCTGGACCAGCAACTCGATCTCCCGTTGATCGCCATATCCAGCAAGCGTTCCACCGTCACCTGTCGGGTCGCATCCCGCGAGCAGAAGGCCACCGCTGGCTACAAAGTCACGCTCGAACTGCATCTCTTTGCTCAGTAGATGTGGAAATGGATGCTTTTGAAACTGGCTGCGAATCATGCGGTACATCAGCCAGCTTCTCCATCCGAGCGCCCGCTGCTCGCGGTCCGCCATCGACGAAAGCGGTTGCGGCGCGCCGGTGAAGTCCTCCGCTACAGCGAGGGTCGATGTGATTGCAACGCCCTTGTCAACTAGATGGCGGGTCATGGCCCGCACGTCGGCACGATTTACATCGAGCCGCGAATCGAAAAAGGGCATTGCCTTCAGGAGATCAGGACAGACGCCAGGCAACTTGTCCGGAAAGAACTCTTCGTCAAGCGGCAGACCGTGCTCGATATTGTCGATGCCGAGGTCTGCGGCTTCTGTGAAGCCGACTGAACATAAGTGTCCCGTTATCTTGAGGTTTTTTCTATGTGCTTCGTCAATTGCCGCCTTCAGTTCTTCCGGCGTGATGTTCATGTAGGCTTTGAAGGAAGTCATGCCCTTGGAGGCCCATAGGTCCACAGTGTGTCTTGCGTCTTCGGCGTCTTTCAGGATTCGCATTTGAGGGTAGTAGCGAGGTGCGCTTTCCGGAGACGGCTTACCCTCCAGGTAAGGAGCTGTGAGATATATTTCCGGTCCAGGCCTTTGGCCCGCGTCAATCGCATGTTTCACGGCGAGATCTCCGCCGCCATCGATGCTGCCAGCGGTGCGGATCGTTGTTACGCCGGCCGCCAAATACATCAACGGAAATGCCAGCGACTCCTGTAAGAGCTCTGGCCTGTGGTGGATCGCCGCGGTTATCGAGGACGACGTGGTGTAGAGATGCTCGTGCATCATCACGAGACCCGGGATGATCGTCTTGCGAGACGCGTCCATGACTCGTGCTTGTTGAGGAACTTGCGTCGCAGAGGAGGCACCGAATGCAACGATTTTCCCCCCGCTGATCACAATGGTCTGATCGTCCATCGCGGGAGAACCCGTCCCGTCAATCACGCGCGCGTGAATCAGAGCAATGACGGGAGCGTCCTCGACGATGAATGCAGAGGACGGCTTAGCAGCTTGTCTTCTGTAGTAGGCACGTGGAACGAGGATCGCGATCCATAAACCCGCTAGAGCGAGCACCAGCACGAGGGCCAGCCGGCCAACCCAGTTCAGAATGCTTCGAAAAATCCCTCTTGTAGTCTCCATGTTTTCACTCTCTAGTGGACGACACCAGCGTCGTAGACAGTTTTTCCGCCTACCAGCGTCAACACAGATTGAGTTTTCGGCAGATCATCTGGCAGGACCGTGAAGATGTCCTGCGACAAAACAGCGAGGTCCGCGAGTTTGCCCGGTTCAATGCTGCCTTTCTCTTTCTCTGAAAATTCGGCGTAGGCCGAGGTCAGCGTGTAGGCCACCACAGCCTGTTCTCGTGTTATAGCTTCTGATGGACGGTTTACATGGATTGTTGCGAACATAATATTCAAAAACGGGTTTGTGGGGCCGTCCGACCCCAGTGCCACGGGAATTCCCGCGGCCAATAGCGATCTCAGTGGTTGGGCTTTGTTGAATGCGCTACCTCCAGCGCTTGATAACCCCATCAGGTGCGAGGGATTTTGCACCACTACAATCCCGTACTCCTTCACCCTGCCCATAAGGTCCGGAAACAGGCTGTCACCGTGCTCAAATCTCACGCGCCGGCCCACCCACACGCTTTTTCCTCCTGTCGCATCCATCGCGTCAAGCACTGCCTTCGCGGCACGATAACCCGAAACATGCAGGATTAGCTGATCGTTGTCTCGCAGTGATTCCTTCAACATGGCCGCGATGTCTTTTTCCGGGAACGTCAGCGGCAAGTCCCCGAAAATATCATCGAAGGGCGGAGCAGTTGGCATTTTGATTGCCTCGCGTGGAGTAAATGTTCCTTCAATCGGCACTCCATCCGTCATCCACTTCGTTCCACTCACCGTGATCAACCCATTCGGATTCCGCGGCACTCCCCTGCCTTCTTCCACATCCCTTCCTGCGGCTGTCGTTCCCGGAATCC
>CAYOOS010000738.1:0-2286 GCA_964405585.1 uncultured Acidobacteriaceae bacterium
CAGAACTTTTTGTACTTCCCCGAGGGTGAGCAGGCGCGGCACAAGTTCGTCCACGAGCTTGGGCTGCGCTTCGGCCATGGCGTCGAGGAGGCGCTTGGTTTCCTGACGCGTCAGCAGTTCGTGCGCAAACTGGCGGACAATTTCGGCCAGGTGCGTGGCGAGCACGGAAGTTTGATCGACGACAGCGTAACCGCTGGCCAAGGCCTGCTCCTGCAAGCCCGGCACAATCCACAGCGCGGAGGCACCGAAAGCGGGTTCCTGCGTCGCCAAACCTTCCAGCTGGCTCGCGGTAGGGTCGGAGCTAATCGCCAACAGGCGCTCCTGCTGCATCTCCCAGCGGGCCACTTCGACGCCGCGCAGAAGGACCACGTATTCGCGCGGTTTCAGTTTGAGGTTGTCGGTAATATGCACGGAGGGAACGAGGAAACCCAATTGCAGCGCGAGGTGCCTCCGCAGGGCGCGAATGCGCTGCAACAATTGGCCACCTTGCGCCTGGTCGACCATGGGCACAAGCGCATAGCCCACTTCCAGGCTGATTTCGTCGAGCTTCAACAAGGCTTCGAGTTGCTGCTGCGGATCGGCTTTCTTTTTTTCGGAAACGATTTCCGCGGCCTTTACCTCTTCGGCGGCCTTGACGGTTGCGCGCGAAGAGAGATAGGCCATCAGCGCAGCAATCATAAAAAACGGCATTTTCGGCAGGCCAGGAATCAAGCCCAGCAGCAGCATGACGCCAGCAGCAATGCGTAGCGGAGTTCGTTTGCCGAAGAGTTGGCGGCCAAACTCGACACCCACCGTGGTTTCGCTGGAGGTGCGCGTGACAACGATGCCGCCCGCGACGGAAACGAGCAGCGAGGGGATCATGGTGACGAGGCCATCGCCCACGGTAAGCACGGTGTAGGTTTTCGCGGCATCCGCCAGGGGAATATTCAGCTGGAATACGCCAATCAAGAAACCGGCAACAATGTTGATGACGGTGATGAGGATAGTGGCCATGGAATCGCGCTGGCTGAAGCGGGCGGCGCCGTCCATGGCGCCGTAGAATTCCGCTTCCTTGCCGATGATTTCCCGGCGCGAGCGGGCCTGGTGTTCGTCAATCAGCCCGGCATTCATTTCGGCGTCAATGGCCATTTGCTTCCCCGGCAAGGCGTCGAGAGTGAAGCGGGCGGCAACTTCGGCGGTACGAACGGCGCCGTGGTTGATGACCAGGTATTGAATGGCAATCAAGGCGAGGAAAATCACGAAACCCACGACATAATTGCCGCCAACGACAAACTGCCCAAAGGCTTGAATCACAGTTCCGGCGGCGCCTAAGCCTTCATTGCCGTGCAAAAGAATGCGGCGGCTGCTGGCGATATTCAGGGAGATGCGTAGGAGGGTGAGGAACAACAACATGGTGGGAAAAACGGAGAATTGCACGGGGCGGAGGATGTACAACGCGGAGAGGAGAACGAGGACGCCGAGAGTGATGCTCATGGACAGAAGGATGTCCAGCACAATGGCAGGGACCGGTATGAGCATTACAAACACCAGCGTGACGGCAGCGATGGGGAACAGCCATTCGGTGGCGCCTCTCGATTGTTTCGCTGTGATCTCTGCGGCCATGAACTCTCCCTAGGAGGCTCTCGCTTCCGCGCCGCGCATACGCATTTGCGCCCGGAAGACGAAGGCCAAAATTTCGGCGACGGCGGCGTACAATTTCGGCGGAATCATCTGGCCAACTTCCGTGGCTTTGAAAAGCGCCTGGGCCAGAGGCGGATTTTCGACGATGGGAACGTCGTTCCAGCGCGCCAGTTCCTTGATCTTCAAAGCGATCAGGTTTTGGCCTTTGGCCACAACCACGGGCGCGGCCATGATGGCGGGACGATATTCGAGCGCCACGGCGTAGTGCACTGGGTTGGTGATGACGGCCGTGGCGCGCTGCATGCTTTTTTGCAAAGACTTGCGGGCCATGTCGCGGCGCAGGCGGCGGATGCGTCCGCGGACCTCCGGATTGCCTTCGTTTTCCTTGGATTCGTCGCGGACTTCCTGCTTGGTCATGCGCAGGGACTTTTCGTAGGTTTGCCATTGCAGGAAATAGTCCATGGCAGACCAAACCAGAAAAACCACGACGGAGCGCCAAGCCAGCCCGAAACACATTGAGCCCAACTGCGCGAGCAGTGCGCCGGGATGCAGTCGCGCCGCGTGCAAAATACCCACGGCCTGCGATTGGATGAGGCGCAACGCCAGATAGAGAATCACGGAAGTGGGCACCAAGGAACGCAGAACGCGGCTGATCCCGGCGAGGGA
>CAYOOS010000739.1:0-2284 GCA_964405585.1 uncultured Acidobacteriaceae bacterium
CGCTCGCCGAAGAGGGCGTGAAGATTCCCGGGGTGCTGGGCGACGATACCTCGGGCCTGTACCAGAACCTTGCCGGCGTCTACCGCCGCGATAAGGACGAGGAAGCCGCCACTCGCACGGCCACCGGCTGGCTCGCTTACCTGCAGGAGCAGATCGCTAAAGCGCCCAATGCCGAGGCGCGCATAGGCTACGATCTGCACCTGGTCAGTGCCGCGACATTCCTGAAGAAGCCTGAATTGGCGCTGCCGGAGGTGGAACGCGCGGAGCGCGAATTGCCCGACGACTACAACCCCCCGCGGCTGGCCGCCAGTTTATACGAGCAGATGGCAAAGTACGAGGACGCCATCGCGGAATGCGACCGCGCTTTGGCTAAAGCGTACGGTGGTCGCAAGGCAAGCCTGTACATGACGAAGGGACGCTTGCTCGAAAAGAATAAGGATCCCGAGGCAGCCAAGAAGGCTTATGAGGACGGGATCGCCTTCGGCCGTACGCTTCCCGAAGGCACGGGGAAATCCGTCGTGGCGGCGCTGGAGAAAGCACTAGCGGCGGTTGGGAAGACGCCATAGCGAAGCGGAGACTTCGACGTCCGGCCTATTGGATCGAAGTTGCATTGACTGCACGCCGGTTGAACTATAAGGAACTGACGGGGAACACGCCGCATACGCATAGGCAGGCAGTTTTATGATAAATAGTAAGCAGAAGACGATGAAAACACTCACCCAATTTGTAACCGCATCAGAAAGTGACGGTCTCTTTGAGATGGCAAATCTCCCACCCAAACGCACAGGTCTGCCGTTCGTGGTTTGGATCTCTCCGAAAGCTGGTGCTCCGCATGACGTTCGTGTGAAAGTTTCCAAAGGACCGAAAGTGCATCCATCCGAACTCATCTCAGTAGCAATCCGGCCCGATGTTCATGAGGTTGGTAGCAGGAAAATTACCGCACACGATATGGCCCTCTTGAAAAAGTGGGTCGAAGCGAACCACGATGTCATCGTCAAATATTGGGACGGCGAGATCGAATACACAGAAGATGCTATTGCCGCGTTGAAGCCGATTCATTAAACACCTGGAAGCCATCGGTCATTTGCGCAAGTCCCTAACGGTTTCGCACTCTTTCAGAACGCAAGGCGCGATAATTGGAACATTTGTATGACTTTATGCACCGCCGGGAGCGGAAGGCCGGTGACAGCCGAAACCTGTGAAGGCGTAAAGGCATTATTTCGCATTGCAGTCGCCATCAACTTTATTCTACCCCGGTGCGGGAAGAGTTTTCATGAACGGGCGCCACTCCTACGCACGGATCGGCGCTGGCGGGAGTGATCCAGAGTTCGGCTTTGGGAATCAACTCGCGCTGTGCCACCCACAAGCGCCTTACCGAGAGCCGGGTTCAGCGGGCCGTAGCCGAGGACGATGCCGGTCGCGTCGCCCTAGCTGTCGGGAGCAGGGGGGAGTGGCGATGCGGGCTTCCGGAACTCTGCTGGTCAGAGCGAAGAGGTGAACTCCGCTTCCATCCGCGGCCCGGCTAAGCAGTTGGCGAATCCTCCGTAGAGAAGCAGTAGACTATCGCAAGAGACGGCGAAACACAATCAAACACAACCAAACAGAGTATCGTTTCATTTCTTTTATGCTATGATGTGGCATGACCGCCCGCCATCTCCTCCCGCTTGCGCTGCTTTCGCTATGCCCGCTCGGGGCGGAAGTCCGCGTGTGGCAAGGAACGCTTCCGCTGCCCACCTATCAGGAGGGCACGCCGGACGTAAACCCGCCTTTCGACCAGTTCGCGAATCAGCGATTCAACTACCCTTACACGCTGCGGGAGAGCCTGGGCGCGCACGCGGTGGTACAGAACTGGCGCGCCGTGTTTCTGGAGAACGAGTATCTGAAGTGCTCGGTGCTGCCGGATGTGGGCGGGCACATCTATAGCTGCACCGATAAGTTGAGCGGCCGGGAGATGTTCTATGCCAACCCGTCGCTGAAAAAGGCCAACATCAGCTATCGCGGGGCTTGGGCCGCGTTCGGCGTCGAATTCAACTTCCCGGTCTCGCACAATTGGGTTTCCATGTCGCCGGTGGACTTTTCGATGCGGCGCCACCAGGACGGCAGCGCTTCGGTCACGGTGGGCAACGTGGACCGTCCCTACGGCATGCAATGGAGGGTCGAGCTGATCTTGCGGCCCGGTTCCACGGTGCTGGAGGAACGCGTCACACTCTACAATCGCAGCGACGTCCGCCATCGCTACTATTGGTGGAACAACGCCGGCGTGGAGGTGTGGGACGATACTCGC
>CAYOOS010000740.1:0-2282 GCA_964405585.1 uncultured Acidobacteriaceae bacterium
CCCGGAATGCTCGGTGGACAAATTCGCGCAGAATTCGGAGTGCATTGGCAACTCCAGCAAACCCGAATGCAAAGCGATCACGCGCGATTTGCAGGGGAGCGTCGGCTTCCGGTTTCTGTTCGCTGCTTCGATGACCCCAGCCGGAAATGTAGTGCCATTTTATTTTCAACCCACGCTGGGAGGATCTGACATAAACGGCGATCAATCGTTGAGCAGTTACCAGGACTACCGGTTTCGCGCGCCAAACCTGCTGCTGATCCGGGAAAACTTCGAACACTCGATTGGGAACCTACCCCTGGGCATCACGCTGATGGCGGACGAGGGGAAAATCGCGATGGATAGCGGAGATCTCGGTTCCAATCCACGGATACACAGCATTTCCGCCGGGCTGACGCTGCGTGCCGGGGGATTCCCTCAAGTGGTGCTGCTCTTTTCCTGGGGAGGCAAAGAGGGAACGCACACAATTGCGAATGTAAACACGTCGCTGCTCGGCGGATCGCTGAGACCGTCGCTGTATTAGTGCACAGGTTGCTTGCCCGCGGTTTGTAATTCTTGACTTGAGTGAGACCTGCTTCCGGGCAGAACTTCTGGGGCCAATAATTGGGGGAACGGTACGCCGGTGATCCAAAGAGGAGGCGACGATGGGCACATTTCAAAGTTTAGTTTCTCTCGTCCTGCTGATTTTTGTCCTGAGTGTCATCGTTCAGGCGATTCAGGAGTTCGTCAAGTCCGCTCTGAACACCAAAGTTGGCGTGATGGAGGACACGGTTGAAAAATTCATGGGGAGTCATTTGACCCTGCCACAGGTGCGCAACGCCTTGACGTTGCGTGGGCTGGACCTGACAACGCTTGAAAATTTCAACAAAGAGGATTTTCGCCATCTTCTGGATGGGATCGAACTCGAAGATGCCCAGTTAAAAGGAGTGGTGGCTTCGGCGCAGGCCACGGTCGAACAGATCAAGGACAATATCGCCGCTTCGTACGAAGGTGCACGCGCAGCATTTCAGCAAGCCTATGCGAAAAAAAACAAGGCTATCTCGATTATTCTGAGCTTGCTGGTGGTCGCTCTTCTCAATGCCAACCTGATTATTCTTTATGAGCAGGTTTCCTCTGATCAGGCGGCGCAGCAGGCAATTGTGGGTAGAGCGCCTGCGGTCAGCGCCGATCAGGCCGTGAATAGTGGAGGAGATCCGCAGCCGCAACCGGATTTGGGTAGCACGTATGCGCAGAGCAGGGATCAGGTTCAGAAAGCTCTTGAAAACTATCCCATTTTGTTCAGAACTTCCAAATTTGCCGAGGACTTCAAGAGGCATCCTTACACAGAGGTGCCAGGATTGTTGTTGATGGGGCTGCTGGTATCTTTGGGAGCGCCTTTCTGGAACGACATCCTGAAGGGTCTGATGGGCATTAACAATACATTGAACGCCAATGGCAAGGGGAATTCTTAGAAGTTCGCTTTGCGGGGGGA
This sequence comes from uncultured Acidobacteriaceae bacterium, assembly GCA_964405585.1. Classification (GTDB taxonomy): domain Bacteria; phylum Acidobacteriota; class Terriglobia; order Acidiferrales; family UBA7541; genus Acidiferrum. The sequence goes on from CAYOOS010000740.1 coordinate 1,469, forward strand.
TATTGATGCTTGCGACGAAGCGTTTTCTCATACCCTGGACAATTTCAGTGGCCCTGCTACTTTGGCCAGTCTCCAGGGCCGCAGTTGCCAGTGGCTTTTCGCAACAGGCGTCAGCGCCAATGCGGCAGATGGCCAAGCGCGCTGCCGCGGGGGCAATCAAACTTGAAGTCCAGCGCGACTCCGCTTCGGTCCCCCTGGGTTCCACGGTGTCTCTTAAAATCTTTATGCGCAACGCGGACAATCAGGCGGCCACCTGGGACCATCCGTGTACGGTCAATCTCCAAATCACGTTTCCATCTAAAAAGGTCGAAAAGCAGACCATTGTCATTCCGCAGGGACAGGAATTCGTGGTCGCCAAGTTCGCCGCCTCTGAATACGGCGTGGCGCATTTGAACGCAACGGAATCCACGGATTCCCTGCTCGCTGCGGGAAGTACTGTTTTTGTTTTCAATCCATCCTCAAAATCCGGAAAACCCGCAGGCAAGAAACCCGCGTCCCAGGGTAATTCACTTCAGGAATTTCTCCGTGCGCCGAACGCTCGGCCGCGGCTGATATTCGTCTCCTGGAACTCCGCCTCTTCCCCCCGGGTTTCCTTGGAAGAATCGCAAGAGCCGCCCGCTACTACTAGCGTGGCTGCTGCACCAGCGGCGCCGCCTGCCACGCCTCAATTGTTGCTGGTCAATTCCACCGGTAAGGACGAAATCCTGGCAGACGGCAAAGACTTCGCACTCATCAACGTCTATTACATGGCTCCCAACGGGAAGGGCGCCCCTTCCGACATTCTCCTTTGGATGACCTGGACCGCCGGGACGTT
>CAYOOS010000741.1:0-2279 GCA_964405585.1 uncultured Acidobacteriaceae bacterium
CGGCTCGACAGCTTTGCAGAGCGTGACAGAGTAAGTGTCCTGGTCCCAGCCCCGTACCTGAACTCCGCCATTCGATTCCGCGAGGATGCGTAGCGTGGGAGCCTCCGCCTTGGTAATAGTACGCTCCTCCGATTGCATCACGGCATCGTGGTGGTCGAACCGGATGTGGAGATCGGAGCAACTGGTGGCCGGAGAGTCGTGCGTAGACGAGCTGTCAATAGTGTTGCGGTGCGGAAGGGCGCGAGACGCGGAAGTGAAGGCCACGGCCACCCAAATTACGACGGCAAAGACGGAAAGAAGCCTGCGGTAAGTCATGATAATTGCCTCCAGCCGTATAGACGAGCGCGGCAGCCAAATGGTCATGCCCCACTGCCGGGAAATGAGCCGGGCAGCGTCCTACGGCCGGGCCGTGGCGGAGTCAGAGGCGGGGCCCGCGGCAGGATGTGCTACACGCGTAATGGCATCCGTCAGCACCCTTTCAATCTCGTCCGGATCAAAGCCATCCGAGCGGTATGCCACTTTTCCTTCGCGATCCAGGATTACCGTCGTGGGATACGCGTTCACGCTGAGCAGGCGATCCAGCCCATCCGCAAACAGCACCGCGGTTTTCGGCCGCTCCTCGGCCAGATACGGCGCAACAAGCGATTCGTCTTCATCGCAATTCAGCCCGAAAAACAGCACATCCTTATCCCCGGAAAAGTGCGCGGCCACTTTTTCAAAGTGCGGTTCCAGTTCGCGGCAAGGCCCGCACCACGTCGCCCAGAAATTCAGCACCACCACCTTGCCCCTGGTCTCTGCAAAAGCGAAAGGCGTGCCATCCGGCGCTTTGCGCACCGTGAATTCGTAGGGCTGCGTCAATCCTTGATTCGGTGCGTGCTTCGCGGGAGCGGCTGCCGCCACGGTTTCGTCGAATGCATGCAGCAGGTAATCTCCCAACCCATCCTCGGAGCGATGTGCCAGCCTCCACACGTTACCGATTTTCTGGCGCAATTCCTTCTGTGGAGAGACGCCATTGCCATGGTCGTCCAGCGAAAATGCCCGCGCATACTGCCGCAGCGCCTCGTTCAAGTCTTTCTTCAACTCCGCAATTTCGCCCAGGTTTTCCGCGGCGGCCCCATTGGGTTGTTCAGAGTAGCTGGCTTCTAGATCTTTTTGCGCGCTCGAAAGTTCGCCAAGTTTCCGATACAGCTCGCCGCGCACCAGGAAAACCGAGGAGATGTCACGCTTGCGGTCGTTCTGCCACTCTTCTGCGGAAAGGCGCGGTGATTTTTCCGCCGGCGAGCTCCGCTGCAACAGGTCCAGCACGCGCCCGCAATAGGAAACCGCGCGCCGCCATCCTTGCGCGTCTCCATAGTGATCCAGCAATTGGATCGAGAGCACCGTCATCGAGGAGTCTTCCGGATTCAGCGCCACGATGCGTTCGGCGTATTCCGTCGCGCGCGGAAAATCCCGCAACTGGATGCTGGACTCGACTATCGCGCGATAGATTTGCGGACGCTCGCTGGCTTCCGGGTACTTCTTCAGGAACGCGTCCAGATTCCGTACCAGCGCCGCGCGGTCGTTTCCCGCGTCGCCAATGGCTTTCTGCAGGTCGGCTTTCTCTGCGGCAGCTTCCTTAGCCGCATCTTTGGCCGCTTCCTGTTTGGCTCGCGTAGCTTTGGAGGGCAGTGCCTCCGATGTGGATGACGAGGATTCCTGCGCCATCGCCGGGCAGGCAAGCAGCAGCATCAGAAAAACCGGCACTTGGCTCAATCGGGTTGTGCGAAATGGGAGCACGACAGCATTGTACCTGCTCGCGCTCATGCTTGCAGGGAATCGTCCCCGCACAATGCCTGGCTTGCCCGCTGGATCAGGAGCCGCCCTCGACGTTTATGCCACCGGAAACCGTGTGCACTTCGATCCGCCCCCGTGAATCGCCTACATGCGCGCGAAGCGAGTGTTTGCCTTGCTCTTCAATCATCACCGGAATGTTGGTGCGAATATTGCCGGAAGTCGCGTCCGCGGAGAGCAGGAACGAAGCGTTTGTCGGCACGCGAATGCCCACGGACCCCGATACCGTCTTCAGCTCCCACAGCCGATTGCCGCTGGGATTCCCGCTGATGTCAATCGGCCCGGAAATCACATGAGCCCGCACATCGTTGTTCGCTCCGCTGATTCGCAGCGATCCGCTGGCATTCGACGCCTCCACGCGGTCGCCGGGGTTTTCAATCTCAATCGAGCCGGAAGCTGCCGAGGCCCTTACCTCGCCCTTCACGTTGGCGATGTTCACGCTTCCCGAT
>CAYOOS010000742.1:0-2274 GCA_964405585.1 uncultured Acidobacteriaceae bacterium
ACAGTTTTCTGGCCACATGCATGAGATCAACCGCGAATTCCGCCAGCAGGCCGACCTGGACCTGGGACCCATTCTTCCATTCGACGGAATCTTCGCCGCTTACGATCCATCTGCGCATTTTCTGGATGACTTCTTCGCGAACAAGGGCGCTTTCGTAGTGTTGTTAAATTTTCCGTTGACCACGCTTGAGGAGCGCCTGACGCATGGCCCCCAGTGGACGCGCCGACAGTGGGCCGAAGTGCGCCTCGCGCAGCTATTCTCGAAGCGCATTCCCGCGGATGTCAATCTGGCGATTGCGCAAGCGGGCAGCGATGCCGCCGAATATATTGCGCAATACAACATCTGGATGCACCACCTCCTCGATCAGAACAGCGAGCGGCCTTTTCCACCGAAGCTTCGCCTGCTTAGCCACTGGAACCTCCGCGACGAGATCAAGGCGGATTACGCGGATACACAGAATGGATTGCGCAAGCAGCGTATGATCCAGCAGGTAATGGAGCATATCGTCCGGCAGACGATTCCGCTGGTGGTCATCAATAATCCAAATGTTGATTGGAATCCGCGCACCAATGAAGTGATGCCTGCGGCGGAGAAGGATTCCGATTTGCCCGCACCCGCGGGAATCCCGGTGACCAATTCTCCCGAACCGAACACACGCTATGCAACGCTTTTGAAGGATTTCGCAGCGGTGAAGAAAGCAGATCCCTATTCACCGACGGCTCCCACGTTTATTGCGCGGCGATTTGACGAGGACCGCGAGATTCCGGAGAAGCGCGTCGAAGCCATGTTCGAGCAGGTCCTGGCGTCGCCGCTTGTGCCGCAAGTCGCAAAGCTCATCCAAGCGCGACTGGGCCGTCCGCTGGAGCCATTCGATATCTGGTACGACGGTTTCCGTCCGCGCGCTGCCTACACCGAAGCGCAGTTGGATGCCATCGTGGCAAAAAAGTATCCAACCGCGGAAGCCTATCAGAAAGACATCCCCAATCTATTGGCCAAACTGGGTTTCTCTCCCGAAAAAGCAGCGTACCTGGCCAACAACATTATTGTTGACTCGGCGCGAGGCTCGGGTCACGCCATGGGCGCGGAAATGCGAAGTGAGAAAGCGCACCTGCGCACGCGGGTGGAAAGGTCTGGCATGAACTACAAGGGCTACAACATTGCCATTCATGAAATGGGGCACAATGTCGAGCAGACATTCTCTCTGAATGAGATTGACTACACTTTGCTGAAGGGCGTGCCCAACACCGCTTTCACGGAGGCTTTGGCCTTTGTTTTTCAGGGGCGCGACCTGGAGCTTCTTGGCCTTGCTGCGCCGGACGCCCGGAGCGAGGCCCTTAAAACGCTGAACGATTTTTGGGGCGCCTATGAAATCAGTGGCGTGGGGCTGGTGGACATGGGCGTGTGGCACTGGATGTATGATCATCCCAGCGCCACTCCTGCGCAACTCCAGGCCGCGACGGTGGAAATCGCCCAGAGCATTTGGAACCGCTACTATGCTCCGGTTTACGGCAAAAAAGATGTTGTCCTGCTGGGCATCTATTCCCACATGATCGATTCGTTCCTCTATTTGCCGGACTATTCCGTGGGCCACATGATTGCCTATCAGATCGAACAACAGATGAAAAAGGCCGGAAATACCGGCCCCGAGTTCGAGCGCATGGCAACCATGGGAGACGTTACACCAGACCTTTGGATGGAGCATGCCACCGGAAAGCCTGTCGGTCCGGAGCCACTCCTGGCCGCAACGGAAAAGGCGTTGGAATTGGTTGGTTCTAACCAGTAGCGCATGATCCGGGCGGGCGCCCGGCCCACATCACCCCTACGGCACAAACTTCGGTTTTCCGCTCGCATTCGCAAGCTCGACGCTGCTCAAGAAAATTAGCCGCGCTATTTTCTCCAGCTTGGGGTAATTGATCTTATCCCACGTGTCGTTCTCGGTGTGATAGTCCGCATGCTCTCCTGTGGTGAAGAGCACCATGGGTACGGAATTCACCGCGAACGGGAAGTGGTCGCTGCGGTCAAACCATTCTTCCGGGTCGCTGGTGTCCGTCTTGAAATCCAAATCTAGATGGATATCGTGATTGCTCTGCTCAATCACCTGGCGGAGTTCCGGGTTGTAGAGCGTGCCGGTGAGGTTGACGCTGTTATGGCTGGTGGCGGCGATGTTGGGCCACGTCGGAGTGTTTTCATCCCGCCCGATCATGTCGGAGTTCAATACAGCGACGGTTTGCCCCAGCGGGAGCACTGGATGGCTTACGTAATAAAACGCGCCCA
>CAYOOS010000743.1:0-2270 GCA_964405585.1 uncultured Acidobacteriaceae bacterium
AGCAAATCTTCGCCGTCCCCACGTTTGCCGTCTCCGAATATTTCGCGGAGCACGCCGCCACACCCGCAGCCGCCAAACGCGAAAACGATCTGCTCGACCTGCACGCCCGCGAATTCAAACGGCAACTCGCTGCCGGCGTTCCCATCTCCATGGGCTCTGACGTCGGACCGTTTCCGCATGGCACGCAAGCCCGTGAATTTGTTTTGATGGTGAAATTCGGAATGTCGCCGCTGGCGGCCATCCAGGCTGGCACCGTCAACGGCGCAAAACTATTGGGCTGGCGGGATAAAATTGGAGTTCTCAAGCCTGGCTACGCCGCGGACGTCGTCGCTGTCCCTGGCAATCCTCTCGAAAACATCACCGCCCTGCAAAAAGTCTCTTTTGTAATGAAGGACGGCGTGATCTTCCGCAAGTAATCCGCCACCTCGTTTTACGCGACGCACATTCGTGGCGGGGTTACTTCTCACTCCTCACTTCTTACTTCACTCCCCGATACTGCTCCTCACTGACCTGTTCCATCCAGTCCACTACCTTGCCGTTGAGTTTTTCCTGGATCGCGATATGCGTCATCGCCGTGGACGGGGCGGCACCATGCCAGTGCTTTTCCCCGGGCGAGAACCAAACCACATCACCGGGTCGAATCTCTTCGATCGGTCCCCCTTCGCGCTGCGCCCGGCCGCAGCCAGCCGTGACGATCAGCGTCTGACCGAGCGGATGCGTGTGCCATGCCGTCCGCGCTCCCGGCTCGAAAGCTACGCTGGCACCTTGCACAAGTGCCGGATCAGGTGCCTGAAAAAGCGGATCGATCCGGACCGTGCCAGTGAACCACTCCGCCGGTCCTTTTACAGAAGGTTGTGAGCCACTTTTCTTGATCTCCATATCTTCTTTCCCTCACTCCGTTCTATGTGTTCGAAGATCGTCCCAGCTTCCTGCCCATCAGCCCCGAACCTAAAATGCCAATTCGCATGCTGTTTCTTCCTCTGGCCAGAAACCGGTTTACTCAGATTTGAGAGAAGCCATATCAATGGAGAAACGGTATTTCACGTCGGACTTGACCAGTCTCTCGTACGCTTCGTTAACCTTTTGTATGGGGATGACTTCGACGTCGGCGGTAATGTTGTGTCGTCCGCAGAAATCGAGCATCTCCTGCGTTTCGGGGATCCCGCCGATGGGAGAGCCGGAGAGGCTTCGGCGTCCCATGATGAGGCTGAAGGCCGAAACCGCAAGGGGATTCGTGGGCGCGCCGACCAGGGTGATGTTGCCATCGCGGCGCAAGAGATTGATGTACGCATTGATGTCGTGGTCAGCAGCCACGGCGTCGAGAATGAAATCGAAGCTGCCGGCGTGCTTTTGCATCTCGTCGGCATTGCGTGAGATGACCACCTGATCCGCGCCGAGGCGGAGTGCGGCTTCCTTTTTGTTGGGTGAAGTCGTGAACACAACCACGTGGGCTCCGAGCGCATGCGCGATCTTCACGGCCATGTGGCCCAGTCCGCCAAGGCCGACCACACCAACTTTTTTGCCCTTGGTAACCGCCCAATGGCGCATGGGCGAATACGTCGTGATTCCAGCGCAAAGCAATGGAGCGGCGCCAGCGAGGCTCAGATTTGAAGGGACACGCAGAACGAACCTTTGGTTGACGACGATGCTGTCCGAGTAGCCGCCGTAGGTGACGCCCCCCAGATGCTTATCGGGGAAGTTGTAGGTGAAAGTCGGATTCGGGCAGAACTGCTCGAGGCCCGCCTTGCACTCGGGGCAGGTGCCATCCGAGTCCACCATGCAACCGACCGCGGCAAGGTCGCCCAACTTGAATTTCGTGACTGCCGAGCCGACTTTCGCCACTCGGCCGACAATCTCGTGGCCAGGCACGCAAGGGTAGACAGTCGGCATGAAATCGCTCCACTCGTTACGTATTTGATGCAGATCGGAGTGGCAGATGCCGCAAAACAGAATCTCGATCTGCACGTCATGTTCGGTTGGCTCGCGCCGCGGGATCGTCGTCGAGCTGAGTGCGGATGTTGCACTGGCTGCAGAATACGCTTTTGCTTTATACATAAACTCTCCTGATTCGTTTTCTCGATCTGAAAATAAAACTGAATTTATGCGTTCAGCGGCCCACCATTTTTTGCAGTTCTTCAGGGTAACGCGCACCAACCACAGCGATCTTTGCGGCTGCGTTCCCCAGTTCGCTCAGATCCTCGGGCGAAAGTTCGACGTTGACGGCTCCGAGGTTTTCTTCCAGCCGGTGCAGCTTGGTCGTTCCGGGGATG
>CAYOOS010000744.1:0-2268 GCA_964405585.1 uncultured Acidobacteriaceae bacterium
TCTGTGGCAACGGTTCGCGGCGCAATACCGCGGCGAAGAAATCAGCGAGAGCGCTACACCCGCACCAGCGAAAAAGAAGACCAACGGTTCCGTTGCTTCCCTGGAAGCGGCGAAAGCCGGCAGTTCAAACGAAGAATGGCTCCCCATGGTGCCGGTGACGGTCGCCGCCGTTGCCCTGAAGGAGTTTCGCTATATGACTCGGAACGGCATGGCATTCCTGACCTTGCTCTTGCCGCCAATCATGGTCGTATTCTTCACCATGCAATTTGGAAAGGGCTCGGCGTTGCGCGAACATGCGTTCAATTCAGAGAAGTTCTTCCCAGGCATCATGGCCTATCTGATCCTTATCCTCATCATGCCGGCGTATAACTCGTTTGCGTTTGAGGGCAAAGGCATACAGACGTACTTCATGGCGCCATTGCGATTTCAGGATGTGCTCATGGGGAAGAATCTGTTCCTGGTGACCCTGGTCTCTTTTGAGCTGGGGCTCTCCCTGGCGTTGCTGGTGTGGCGCGTTGGCTGGCCGAGCCCATCCATGTTCGCAACCACGATCGCCGGCGGAGCGTTTGCCGTCTTGGGCCAATTGACGATTGCGAACTGGTCCTCGTTAAGCTTCCCCAAAAAGATGGAGATCGGCAAAATGAAGGGCCAGCGGAATTCGGGCGTCGCGGTTTGGACCGCATTTGGCGTGCAAATCGTGCTGGGCGGAGTCTGCGCGGTAATTATCCTCGCCGGCAGATGGCTCAGCGAACCGTGGATGCCGGCGATCGCCTTTGCGGGGCTAACGGCAGCCGCCGTGGCCGGCTACGTCGCGTCGCTTGCGGCGTTGAGCCGCCTGGCGGAAAGAAAGAAAGAATTGCTGATCGAAACCCTATGCCGCTGAGCAGAAGTGAGGCGCGAATGAGAACAATCTTCCGAATACTCATATTGGTTGGAACTCTTCTGACCTTCGGATCGCGTCTATTAGCCCAGAGCGATGACGAAGTATCTTCCTATTCAGGTCAGTTTTATGTGGTCGATAGCGAAAGAGTTTTACGGTTAGTACTGGAATCAGGCGGTCATAAAGAAAAGACTGACAATGTGGGGAATATCATCTTGACTTTTGGAACAGGTGGGCCACATCGTCTGCTCGTTGCTCCTCTTGATGCGCCCAAATATATTGTTAGTGGCATTACGGAGGATGGGTATTTGCGTGTACAGAGGTTGCCTCAAGCGTCCCCCAACTCCGTTTTCGACGCTTTGAGCTTTGCACAACCAATTTGGGTGGAGACCCGCGAAGGCAAACTTGTGCACGGAGTGTTTGCCGGGTTGAGCGTGCATTTGCAACCGGGACGTGTCAATACGCCGAAGATGAACCACCCAGAAGAGTTGTTCGTCGACATTGGCGCAAAAAGTGCCCCTGAAGTTCACTCTGCGGGTATTGATTTATTGGACGGAGTCGAATTGACTGGACCTCCGAGGACAACGGGCGAGAACGGCAAATACGCATCTGGTCCGGGAGTGGGAGATCGATTTGGGGCTTTGGTTTTATGGGAATTGTTGATTAAACGATTCGTGCAAGCACCACTTGAAGGGAAAGCGGTCCTCGGAAATGGAACTACAACGGTGGCCTTTGTGACTCAGTCTTGGGAGGGTGGACGTGGGTTGAACAGGCTCCTTGAGGAAATACACGCGGACCAAACAATCTACATTGGAAGAGTTACCCGCGACGCCCCGACGGCTTCGGGCACGCCGCAAAAAGGCTCGCTGTTTGACCGAGGTCTGATCATGGCTGCTAGCTCAGGGAATCAGCCACTAACCGGCACAGCAAAATCATTACAGGATATCGCAGCCAAGAATGGAATCCCTTTGAATGTTGAGCAGATACAAAAACCGCGTATTTCTGGCTATGCGAACACGAGTGATTTTCCGGAGAATTTTGTTCATCTAGGTGTTGAGACACTTTGGGCCGGAACACCTGCTGAGACCGCCTCTGCCCGTGACCTTGCGAGACTTGAAAGATTACTAGAGGGCTACCTCGGAGTTTCAACTCCGGACAGAAAGAGAATCATGGGAGGCGTACCAGGCTGCAGAATTGAGACGCCATGTCCGCCCACTCTGCCGCCACTTCCCAGCCTGACAGAGACATACGGCGCGAGCGGTCATGAGTCAGCGGTGCGCGACCAAGTCACGAAGCTTCTGCCGGAATGGGCGCAGAAAAAAGTGACGACCGACGCGGCAGGAAACCTGGTGCTCCGCATCGGGGATGGGAAGAGGGATACGAACACA
>CAYOOS010000745.1:0-2266 GCA_964405585.1 uncultured Acidobacteriaceae bacterium
ATGATCCGCTCGTTTCGAGATTCCGAAGCGGAGAAACTTTTCCATGATCAGTTCTCGAAGAAGTACAGAGCCATCGAGCGCACAGTCCGGCGCAAACTCACGATGCTGGATGAAGCGGAGAACCTCCAGGATTTGGCCCTCCTGCCCGGCACGCGGCTGGAAGCACTCCAACGGGACAGGAAGGGACAGCACAGCATTCGTATCAATGACCAATACCGCATCTGCTTTACCTGGGCAGATGGCAACGCCGACGATGTGGAAATCGTGGACTACCACTAAGGGAGACCAGACCTCATGCCGAAACTCCTCGCACCGATACACCCCGGAGAAATCATCCGGGAGGAGATCTTAATCCCACTCACCATGAGCGTCAACCAACTCGCGAGGCATTTGGCGGTCGATGCCGCCCGGTTGAACGAAATCGTGCGCGGCCGCCGGGGCATCACCGCCGACACGGCCCTCCGGCTCGCCCGTTACCTGGGGACCACGCCCGAATTTTGGCTGAAGCTGCAAGTGCATTACGAACTGCGCGTGGCAAAACAAGCGAAGTTGAAAGAGATTGAACGGGCGGTGCGGCCCCGATCCGAAGCGGCCTGAAGCTCTTCACTCTTCACCCGCTGTCGATGCCGCGCGAAGGGACGACCACACGCTGTTGAATTGCCCAGCAGCGCAGATCCCGACCAGTGGTGAGGCTTGCGCACTGACGGGTACTGCCCAATTTCCACTTCGACGGGCAGCCGGGACTGTACAAATTGCCCGTGGGCGGCGTCTTTTTTTTCACGCCCCCGCCTGCCCTTTTCAGGCTGACGCCATTTGGAGCATCGGGCAGCCCATTCTTGAACCGAAGTCGCCGACTCGTGGAAGTGCGGGAGATGGTAGTGCATCGTTTACCCAACTCACAATAGCCGCACGCAATTCACATGGCCAAGACTGTGGTTGTACACGGCCAGAAAATCCGGTACGTTTAGCCACCTGGCCGGTCCACCCGTTCGCCACGTTCAAGATCCAACAGGAGAATCTCCGCCCCAACTTCCGTACGCTTTAAGCGGTCGAATCCTTGGGCCTGCGGATTCACCTCAGCCCTGGGATTATGATAGGCACGTCTTGGCGTGATACATCCCTGTTGCGAGCAGGTTCAGGGGTTCGCCAAGAATGTCTGCAGCCCAAAAGCACCGCCGACTCCCAACGCGCGCCGCAGCCCAGGCTTCGACGGGTGTAGTCTGAACCTAAGGGGGTGCACCCGACCTGCCCGACATCTATCCCAGCGAATTCCCTGCCGACGCGAAGGCGCGCGTCGAGGTTGCAAGACTCGCAGCGTACGCGACGTTCGAGGAGGAAGTACACGGCCTCCAGGGTTGGCGAAGAGAAGATGCCTTCCGCCGTTGCGTCGCGCGAATATTTCTCGCCTTCGCGCGCGAGGCCTGTACAATCGCCAAGTACAGCGATCCCCGGTATGGCCTGGTCGCGAATTGGAACGGACATGCTGCGACTCCCTGCTGCCGATCGTAATCGATACCTGGGAGGACAAGGGCAAGGACCCAGGCATCAGGAAAATGTTCTCCTCGCCCTACCATCGGGGCTACTCGCTCGATGACGACGTAAAACGCAAAATCGAAAAGTTGCCCGAGTGGCGGGAGTACCGGGAGTTGCTCCGGGATGCACTGGAAGCCCAGTCCGCTGGTGCGTCAGTTGGCAGTGTGCCGCAACCCGAACCGCCCAGCCAATCGTCGCCACAAACAGAAACCACCCTACCATCACCCGCCACGAAGTCGAACGCCGACGACGCCACACGAGCACGGAAAACCGCCAGACGGAATCCGAGATTCGAGCGGATCGACGAAAGGTTGCGGGAAGTTGGCAAATCACTGCCAACCAGTCAGCAAACGGTTTTCGGTGCTTTGGATGGGGATGCCGATGTGCCGGATGCCGAACCGTTTGCTGGAGCTGGCGGTTGGTTAGCCGGTTTCGAAAGCGACCCGACCCGCGCCAGATCACGGCTGTCGAAGAATTGGTCTCGCCTGAAACTACCCCCCTTCACCCGCGGTCCGAAAAAGTAACTACTTCTCCTTACAGAGTAGTTGCAATAACTACTCTCGATTCGAGAGTAGTTGCAGTAACTACTTTGAGCGTTTAAGCACCCCGTCCTGCCCATCCTCCTGACTCGACATCGGCAAGACCGGCATCGTCCGATGGAGGAAGTTGGATCGCGTGATATCCACGAGGTGCGCAATAATCTACAGTCGCCCGCAAATGGCCGACAGCACGC
>CAYOOS010000746.1:0-2261 GCA_964405585.1 uncultured Acidobacteriaceae bacterium
TCTTTTTTCAACTCTCAACTGTCAACTTTAAACTCATCAACCTCTTCTCCCCCCTACCCCATGCCACAACAAAAACCTGTCAACCCTGCTCAATCCCAGCCATCCGTCTCTCATTTCGCTTTTCCTCTCCCCCCGTGTTATCTTTCCCTTTTCAGGGGGATTCACGAACATGTCAGTAAACAAAGTCATCCTGGTCGGCCGCCTCGGCCGCGATCCCGAAACCCGCTTCACCTCCGGCGGTCAAGCCGTCGCCAATTTTTCCCTCGCCACTGACGAATCCTACAAAGATCGCAACGGCGAACGCCAGAAGCGCACCGAATGGCACAAGATTGTCGTCTGGGGCAAGCAAGCTGAAATCGCTCAGCAATACCTGAAAAAAGGTTCTCTAGTTTTCATCGAAGGCCGCATCCAGTCCCGCGAATGGCAAGACAAGGAAGGCCAGAAGCGCACCAGCTTCGAAATCGTAGCCACCAATTTCCGTATGTTAGGCGGCCGCAGCGACGGCATGGCCGCAGGCGCAGGAGCCTCCGCCCCAGCCAGCGCCTCCCGCTCCGAAGACTTCGATCACGCCAGTCCCTCCGATGAACCCATGGGCGGCGGCCCCAGTGGCCCCGATATCTCCGACGAAGATATCCCCTTCTAGACGTAGCAACCACCTGTCATCCCGACCGTAGCGGCCCGACTATTCCTTCGCGCCGAATTCTGGCGCGTCGGGCCGAGCAGCGGAGGGATCGTGGCACAATTACCGCCGGTTGCCCCAGGCACGGAGTTTGTGCCTGGGTCTTGGGGTTCTCTGCTCCTAAACTCAAAACTGACAACTGAATACTCTTCCCACCTGGGTTTCCGGTTATTCTTCTCCTCCTCGGTGCCCTCTGTGTTCCGCTCTCTGCTTGCCCGCCGCAGGAGGGTGACCTCTGTGTTACCGTCCCCCTTCGTCCCCAACAAACAAATCCGGGGAAGCACCAAGCTCCCCCGGCAAATTCTCTTGCCTTACTCAAAACTTAAAACTGAAAACTTATAACTGCTTCACCCCATCTCCACCACCACCCGAAACTCCGCCTTCCCGCTAGCCATCCGTTCGTACGCTTCCTTCACCCGGCTCAACGGAAACTTCTCCACCATCGGCCGCACTCCCGAATACGCCGAAAACTCCAGCGTCTCTTGCGAATCCATTGCCGACCCCGAGGGCCATCCCTGAATCGCCCGCCGTTTCATGATCAGCGAAAGCGCCGAAACCTCCATCGGCTCAAACGGCGCTCCCACAATCACCAACTTCCCTCCCACTCCCAACCCATCCACCATTTCCGCCATAGCCTTCGCATTCGGTGCCGTCGTCAAAATCACTTTCGCCCCACCCAGCTTTTGCAACTCCTCCGCCGCCTTCGTCGCTTTGCTGTCAATGTACGCAAACGCCCCCAACTTCTTTGCTAACGCCGCGTTTTCCGGCCCACGCCCAATTCCCACCACGCGATACCCAGCCTTCGCCGCATACTGAATCCCCAAATGTCCCAACCCGCCGATTCCCTGCACCGCCACCATATCTCCCAACCGCGCCCCGCTATTCCGCAGCGCATTAAACACAGTGATCCCCGCGCACAGCAGTGGCCCCGCCTCCGCCCACGCAATCCCCTCCGGCAGCAGCGCCACCGCCTCATGCCGCGCAATCATGTACTGCTGATATCCTCCGTCCCGCGTGATTCCCGTAATCTGTTCCCGCTCGCACGAAATGAAATCCCCGCGCCGGCACGAAGCGCACACAAAACAATGTCCTCCATGCCATCCCACCCCCACGCGATCGCCTTTCTTCCATTCCGTCACACCCGCGCCCACTTCATCAACCACGCCCACAACTTCATGCCCCGGCACCCGCGGAAACGTCAGCCCAGGCCACGATCCGTCCTTCACCAGATGGTCGCTAAAACAAATCCCGCAAGCCGCCACTTTAATCCGCACCTCTCCCGCCCCCGGCGCCACAATCTCCCGCTCCACCAATTCAAACTCCCCACCCGCCTTCCCCACCTGCGCCACCAGATTCTTCGCCATGATCGTTATCCTCGTTTCCTGCAAACTCTCAGTCTGTGTGCCTCGATTTTTCGATGCTACCCCGCGTCCACCCGTTATTCTCAATCCCCACCTGATTCACCGCTTTGGACTGCGCCCACCTGTTTATCCTGAGCTTCGAAGGAACTCTGCTCTCTCTTCTCCTACCTCTGTGTCCTCTGTGTTCTTCTCTCTGTGAACTCTGTGTTACCGTCCCTCCT
>CAYOOS010000747.1:0-1004 GCA_964405585.1 uncultured Acidobacteriaceae bacterium
CTCGAACGTATTGGCGACCCAGCGGAGCTGGTGTCGCGCTCTGCAGCCTGAATCAATGTCTTATGGATGCCGATATCGAACCCCCTGCGATGCGAACGCAATCGTTGCAAAGCATGCGGAGGCGACTGTAAACAGCATCAGCGCAGAAAACATCTCTGGCGCGAAATGGATTTGTAGCGCAACGAAAACTAGCAACCGGGCCCACCTCCACGTCCGGTTTTTTCTCGCCGAGAGTTTGACTGGTTTCCATTCAAACGGACCGCACCCGAGAACAACAAATTAGCCAGAATTCAAGAATTCAAATCTAGAGTGGTACAAAAGCGCGGTCCGGTCATTATCTGCCCGCAGCCATCTGCTTTCCTACGGCTGACTCCTTGTCAGCAGCCAACTCCGTTTTTACAGCTAACTCCTCGCGCGCACGTTCCTCCTGATGTAGGGAAGCGAGCACCAGCTCCACTCTATTGGAAACGCCCAGCTTGTCAAAAACCCCGAACAGATAGTTCTTCACCGTGTGCTCGGTCAATGCCAATTGCTGGGCAATCTCGCGATTGGAAAGGCCATCAATCGCTAGGCGAACCACTGCTGCTTCACGCACCGTGATACGGCTTTCCACTTTCGGGTCCAGCTTTGGTGGCTTAGGAGATTTGGCAAAGGCCCTCAGGACATAATGCAATTCTTCAGCATTTGCCCAGATCTGTCCTCGAGCGACGACCTCTATTGATTTGTACAGGAGATCAAATGGACCGTTGCGGCTGAACACCCCAACGGCACCCAACCTGAACGCGTCGATTACCAACTCCTTATCCGGAGACGCCATCACGACAAGGACCTTCGTTTCCGGGTGGGTCCTTCGGATTCCGGGCAAGATCCGAAGGCCGCCCAGAAGCCCTTCCTGAAGATCAGAACTTATGACGGCGACATGAGGTCGTTTTTGTTGAAGTGCGGTTAAGACTTCGACCGTGCTTGATGCAAAGGCAACGACCCGGAACCGCTGCCGGGCAGAG
>CAYOOS010000747.1:1014-2261 GCA_964405585.1 uncultured Acidobacteriaceae bacterium
AACGCCTTGCGTAGGAGATCGCAATGCATTCTAGTTGAGTCCGAAATGAGTACACTTATCTGAGTATGCATGTTCCTATGGGACTCGCTTGCTCTCTCAAGTTTTCCAGGGGGCGCCATTACCGAATGCACCGCGGTTCAATGGGCACGACAGCTATTCATGGCTCGCAGCGGCAGAACATTACGCGTAAATTACCAGGTAACTGCTAAGAAAGAAAAACAACGAAAGCGGGAGCGGGGACGAACCAACTCCCTCGGTGCTCATAGTACAGCAACTCCGAGTCTTGCTGTCTGTTCGATATTGCACACTAATCTGGTCACGAATCGCTAAGCTTGGCGACAAAGTATTTCATTCGGTTTGGTTTCGCGCGCATCGATTGCCACCAAGTCCCGATAAGTTTACGTTCTCGTCATATGGCCTGTGCCTAATTTCCAGTTAATGGGATGGTCCGCCGCAGATCTCTAAAAGTTGTAGAGTGCGGGGCAAGGAGGCATCTCATGAAACTACACGTGCTCGGAATCGATTTGGGCAAGACGATCTTTCATTTGGTTGGGCTGGATTCAACTGGCAGGGTGGTGATCCGCAAGCGATGTTCTCGCAAGCAACTGTTGGCCTTCACTGCGAACCTGGAAGTGAAGTTGATTGGCATGGAGTCCTGTAGCGGATCGCACTTTCTGGGGCGGGCGCTGCGGGAACAAGGTCATGAAGTGCGCTTGATGCCAGCGCAATACGTGAAGCCTTATGTGCAGACCAACAAGAGCGACTACCTGGATGCCGAAGCCATTGCTGAAGCGGTGCAACGTCCGAGGATGTGATTTGTGCCGATCAAGACCGAAGAGCAGCTGGATCTACAAGCGCTGCATCGCGTGCGCGAGCGTTGGGTGATGCGGCGTACCGCGGTGGTCAACCAGATCCGCAGCCTTCTGCTGGAACGTGGACTCACGCTACCCAAAGGCCGACGTTATTTGGATGAACAACTCCCTCGTATCCTGGAAGATGCCGAATTGAGGTTGTCGGGTTCCTTTCGTGTTCTGTTGGCGCAGCTCAAGATCGAACTCGAACAACTTGCCGCACGTATTGAGGAGATGGATCGGGTCATCCAGAAAACAGCGAAAGAGAATGAAGACTGCCAGCGACTCACGGAAATCCCAGGCGTCGGTCCGGTCACCGCGACGGCCCTGATCGGTGCGGTGGGCAATGCCAGCACCTTTGGAAAAGGACGAAATCTGGCGGCCTGGATGGGAATC
>CAYOOS010000748.1:0-2259 GCA_964405585.1 uncultured Acidobacteriaceae bacterium
GCATGGCCGCGGTCGTTGCTATTGCGAATGAGGATCATGGTGGCCTCCTTTAATTGAGGAGGTGCGATAATACTCGTTATAACGACTATTGTCAAGAGGATAGTACGCGCAACTCATTAAGTGCCTTATTCTCTTGCGCTTCAGTCCCTTAGCGGTTGTAACCAGCTCCATTTCCTCCCACGCTCGCTTTGGTGTAGAGTGATATTCCTGCATGGCTGTCGGCCGCCAGGGTTGAGGTGTACGTTCATGGATTCCGCACTACCGGCAACGCAAACAAAGGCTGAGGACGCCTCCTCCTCAACGCACCGCGACACTTTATCCATCACCGATAATCGCACCGGCAAGACGTATGAGGTGCCGATTACGCACGGGACGATCCGGGCCAATGACCTGCGCCAGATCAGGTTGGATCCAGCGGATTTCGGGATGATCAGTTACGATCCCGCTTTCAACAACACCGCCTCGTGTATCAGCCGGATTACGTACATTGACGGGGACGCGGGGATTCTGCGTTATCGCGGGTATCCAATCGAGGAGTTGGCGGAAAAATCCACGTACCTGGAGACGGCGTACCTGCTGCTTCACGGGGAACTGCCGACCAGCGCGCAACTGCAGGACTGGCACTACCACGTCACGCACCACACGTTCATCCACGAGAGCATCAAGAAGTTCCTGGACGGGTTCCACTACGACGCACACCCAATGGGGATGCTGGTGTCGTCGATTGCGGCTCTCTCGACGTTTTATCACGACGCGAAGGATGTGTTTAACGCGGAATCGCGGAAGAAGCAGACGTACCGGCTGGTGGGCAAAATGCCGACGATCGCGGCGTTTTCCTACCGGCACACGCTGGGCATGCCGTTTGTGTATCCCGACAACGAGCTGAGCTATCCGGGAAATTTTCTGAACATGCTGTTTCGCACGAGCGAGACGCGCTATAGGCCAAATCCGACGCTGGAGCATGCGCTGGATATTCTGTTCATTCTGCACGCGGACCACGAACAGAACTGTTCGACGAACACGATCCGCGGCGTGGGCAGCTCGCATGTGGATCCCTATTGCGCGGCCGCGGCGGCGATTGCGGCGCTCTACGGACCGCTGCATGGCGGGGCCAACGAAGAAGTGCTGCGCATGCTGAGCGAAATTGGCTCGATCCAGAAGGTTCCGGAGTTCATCAAGCGGGTGAAATCCGGCGAGATGAAGCTGATGGGTTTCGGGCATCGCGTGTACAAGAACTACGACCCGCGGGCGCGGATCATCAAGAAAGTCGCCTACGAAGTATTCGACCTAATGGGGAAGAATCCGCTGCTGGAGATCGCACTGGAATGCGAGCGGATTGCGTTGGAGGACGATTACTTCGTCAAGCGCAAGCTATATCCCAACGTGGACTTCTACACGGGGCTGATTTACCAGTCCATGGGCTTCCCCATGACCATGTTTCCGGTGCTTTTCGCGATTCCGCGAATGTCTGGCTGGCTGGCGCAATGGGAAGAGATGCTGCTGGATCCCGAACAGAAGATCGCACGGCCCCGCCAAATCTACCTGGGGCGGAGCCCGCGGCCGTACGTGGCGGTCGATCAGCGGCCGTAAGACGGCAGGGCGAGCTCGACATTCTCCTCGGGACGGTTCGCGGGACGTACACTCCGAGTGGCTTTGTCCTGCTGCGGTGCAGAACCCCCAGCCAATTCAGAAATTATCCTTTAGATATATAAATATGTTAGCTATGCGGCGTATCGTTTTTGCGTACACTTTGAACCTTGTGACTCGACTTTCCTTCCCCGCGCTGTATATTGGAAGATGCGAGGTTTTATGGGCCAATCCCCGAACGTTCAAAGTCACTCAGGGCCACGCCGACGGAGCCAACGTGTACTGATGCAAGTGGGCGTACGGATCCGCGGCAAGGACGCGCAGGGTTCCCCATTCGAGGAAGAAACCGCAACACTGGCAATTAATGCGCATGGAGCGCTGATTCTGCTGCAGGCGCGGATTACCAGCGGCAGCGTGGTGCTGATGCAGCACAAAGGCACGCAGCAAGAACAGGAATGCCAGGTCGTGTTCCTGGGCCCGGTGCGTTCCGGGAAAGCGGAAATCGGATTGGAGTTTTCTTCCGCCTGCCCAACGTTTTGGCGCGTTGCCTTTCCTCCAGAGGATTGGTCTCCCAAGCACCCCGAAGCGCGTTCGGTGATTTCCACGGGTTTCCCCAAGAAGTAGCTGTTCCCGCCGGTTATCTGAACGGTTCACTTACAGCAATTGCGAATT
>CAYOOS010000749.1:0-2252 GCA_964405585.1 uncultured Acidobacteriaceae bacterium
CGCATCTCCTGAGCGGCCTGGGAGGTTTTGCTGGACGAGCGCTGCGCAAGGGCGATGTGCTGCAGTTCGCCGCGCCGGATCAAAGCATTCGCCGCAAAAGGATTGCACCGAAGGTCCTGGAAGTGCTGAAGCCGCGAAAGTGCTTGCGCGTGACGCGTGGCCCACAGGCGGAATGGTTCTCCGAATCGGCGACGCACGACTTTTTCGCAGCCACGTTTCGCGTGAGCGAGGATTCGGACCGGTTGGGATTGCGATTAAAGGGAACGTCGCTGGCGCTGCAATCGCCGCGCGAACTAATCAGCGAAGGCGTTTCGCTGGGAGCGGTGCAAGTGACTCCCTCCGGGCAGCCGATTATTTTATTTGTGGAGCAGCAAACGGCCGGCGGCTACCCGAAGATCGCTAATGTGATTGGGGCGGATCTGTTTCGTGTGGGGCAATTGCGTCCGCGCGAGGAAATTACGTTCGCGCAGATTTCCCTGGGAGAAGCACGCGCGCTTTGGATTGAGCAGCAGCGGCTTCTGAATTCCGGAGAAGAGCTTTTCGCATGATGCGTGTGGATCTCAATTGTGATGTTGGTGAATTGCCGGAAGCTGTGGCGGACGGCACACAGGAAGCTATCCTGCGCCGGGTAACTTCCGCGAACATCGCTTGCGGCGGCCACGCTGGCGACGCACAAATGATGCGCACGACCATCGAACAGGCGCTGCGCTGCGGTGTAGCCATCGGGGCGCATCCGGGCTACGAGGACCGCGCGAATTTTGGGCGCGTCGCGCTGGCGCTAAGCGGCGAGGAACTTGCGGCGTCCGTTCACAGGCAGCTTGTCGCACTGGCAAAGATTGCCGAGCAGTGCGGCGCGCGCATCGCCCACGTGAAAGCGCACGGAGCGCTCTATAACCAGGCGGCGCGGGACCGCGCGATTGCGCGCGCGATTGCGGAGGGAGTAGCGCGGTGGTGGAAGGACGTGGTGCTGGTGGGGTTAGCGGGCTCCGTGATGCTGGAGGAGTTTCGCGCGGCGGGATTCGCGGTGGCCGCAGAAGGATTCGCCGATCGCAAGTATGAGCTGGATGGTAGCCTGCGCGCCCGAAAATTTCGCGATGCGCTCCTGCACGATCCCGCGGAAGCCGCGGCGCAAGCGTTGCGCATGGCCAAAGAAGGAACCGTGGTGGGGGCAAATGGCGCGATGATTCCCCTGAAGGTGGAAACCATCTGCATTCATGGCGACACACCGGGCGCAGGGCACATTGCCGCTGCGGTCCGCCGTACGCTGGAGGATGCAGGGATCACCGTGCAAGCACTCGGCGGCTGAACGAGTTGTTAGCAAACGATGGAAACTTTGGAAGACCAAGCGAATTGCCAGGAATTGGCGAGTACGATAAAGTAGAATAGTTGTTTGCCACGCTGTATATGGGCCTGTAGCTCAGGTGGCTAGAGCGCGCCCCTGATAAGGGCGAGGTCGGTGGTTCAAGTCCACCCAGGCCCACCAGAAATCAGTTTTCAGTCAACAGTTCTAAGTTCTATCCCTCCAGTTATAACTCCACAGGTAATCCCTTCGGGCATCGCTCAGGCGAGTGAACCTGCAATCACCCCCCGATCGTTGAATACGGTGAGATTGGCATGTGTTCCTCCGCGAAACGCTTGCGCCCAAGATGGCACCATCTCCGCTCCTCGCTCTTCCCTTTCCTTATGAGTTTGCAATGCATCGCGTGTATTTCCCTGCGCCACTGATGGAAGCCAACGTGCCCGCTTCCCTTTGACGTTTGGCGTGCGTCTGGAATGTCTCTGCCCCAAAGCGAGCTCTATCATTTGATCCTGGAAAACCTTCCGGTCGGGGTGTACGTGGTGGACCGCGAGGGCAAGATTCTGTTCTGGAACGCGGGCGTGGAGCGCATCACGGGGTACCTGCGGCAAGATGTGCTGGGCCACCGCTGCCAGGACCGTTTTTTGGAACACACGGACGCGGAAAACAATCCACTCGAGGGTTCTTCCATCCCGTTGCTGGAAACGATGAGGGAGGGGCGTCCCGTCGTAACGCGTGCGTCCTTGCGCAACAAAGGCGGCCACTTCCTTGCCGTGCGATTGCGTACCGTGCCTTTGCGGGATGAACGAGGTTCCATTCAAGGGGCGGTAGAAATTCTGGAAGAGCTTGCTTCGAGCTCCAGAATGGACCGGCGACAGAACAAACTTGCCGCTTTCGGATGTATTGACGGGCTGACCGGCTTGCTGAATCGCAGCCGGATACAAGCCCATTTGCG
>CAYOOS010000750.1:0-2243 GCA_964405585.1 uncultured Acidobacteriaceae bacterium
AAAGGGCGCCGTTGCTCCGGTCGGGATGACAAAACGGAGAAAGGCGCGACGCGGCTGGCTGCGGCGGGCAGGCACAAAGCGCGCGGCGAAAAGAGTCGGGGCGCTTCGGTCCCTTCGGCTTCGCTTTGGGCAGGTGGGATGACGAACGTAGAACAGGAAGAAAGCCGAGAGCTGTTTGCGTAGGAGTTGGGAAAAGTGGGGGACGAGATGGGATTTCGGGTGGTCACGAAGGGTGTCCCACCCGCCAATCCACAAGGTTTATTCCTCATGATCCTCGCGGATCGATTTCCCTCGTTGAGAGCCTTGCCAAAATTCCAGCCGCGCCTGGAAGGCAATCCGGCGCTAAGCCAAAACGGTCTCCAAGATAAATGTGCCGGCCCACACCAGGGCCAGTCTGCGAGCAGCTATTGTCATTGTTACCGTGGCGTAACACTAAATTAACATTTGCCGCTCCTTCGCGCTGTAGCATTGGCGTTCTCAATTCTGAGTTCCAGTCCGCGCCCAGGAGGCTTTCGCGATGTTCAATCGTCGTTCGTCGATTCTTGCAGTGGCTGCCTTGCTCGGTGCTGCTGTTCTTGGTGGATGCAATTACGGGGGAGAGGAACCCGTCAAAGAAAAGGATTTCGCTGTATCCGCTTCGGTGAAAACGGCCATTGGGGCAGCGGGAAGCACGTTCATCAATCCCATCATGACGCAATGGATCAGCACCTATCAGCAGGCGCATCCCGGAATGCTGATTAATTATCGCCCCATTGGGAGCGGGGCCGGACTTGACCTCCTGAAGCAGAGCAGCCTGGAGATCGCGGCGAGCGATGCGCCGTTGAGCGATGAGCAGATGAAAGAGATGGTTCCGGTGATACAGGTGCCCGTCACCGCCGGTGCCGTGTGCGCCGTTTACAATCTCCCGGACGTGAAAAATCCGCTGCGGCTCAGCGCTTCGACTCTGGCGGGAATTTTCCTGGGAAACATCATCAGTTGGCAGGACCCGGCCATTGCCAGGGAAAATCCCGGCGTCAAATTGCCGCACGCGGCCATCATTGTGGTGCATCGCGCTGAAGGCAGCGGAACCACGGGGATTCTCACGTCGTACCTGGCAAAGACGAGCGCCGAATGGTCGCGCAAGATTGGTAACGGGCTTTCGGTGAAATGGCCGGTGGGAATCGGCGAACAAGGCACCAGCGGCGTTTTGGAATTCGTGAAGCAGAACCCTGGCACCATCGGTTACGCGGACCTGAACGCGGCGAAGGAACAACACCTGGCGGTCGCCTCGATACAGAATCGCGCGGGGAGCTTCGTGGCGCCCAGTGCGGCCAGTACCACTACGGCGGTCTCGGCGTTTGATGAGGAATTGTCGAAGGATGCGCGGGCAGCCATTGTGGACCCGCCTGCTTCGGCGAAGGATGCCTATCCGATTTCCGGACTGAGTTTTTTCCTGATCGCCAAGGATGGCTCGGATGCAGAAGAGCGCCAGGCGATCCGCAGCTTCATCGAGTACACCATCAGCGCTGGGCAAGACCTCTCGGGAGGCCTGGACTACGCGCAACTTCCAAAACCGGTTCAGCAGCACGCCTTGAGTTTGTTGGGCGGAATGCTTGTTAATGGGCAACCCGTGAAAGCGAGTTGATGTAGTCCGTGCGATTCCCTCACGCTGAATGACAGCGGCTTAAAACTCCAAACGCAGTTGGAAGGCGATCATGCGCGGTGTGCTGTCGCCGCCCAGACCGACGCCGAGCAGGCCAGTGGGAGGAGAAGTCGTGGAAGTAAGCGCCCCAAACCCAGTCTGCGTAGAGGGCTTTCCCGGAATGCCGGCCAGTACCATGTTCGGGAGCGCAAAGTTCGGATGGTTGAATACGTTGAAGAATTGAGTGTCGAAGCGCAGCTTCACACGCTCGGTCAGCGGAAACCACTTCGTGAGGTAGAAATCACTCCAGGTAAAATCGGGACCGCGTAGCGCGTTGCGGCCGAGATTGCCGAACTGACAATTTTTGGGGCTGTCACCTCCAAGGCACGCCCCGGTCTTGGGGTTCACGGTCGACACGAACGCATCGGGATTGAGCCATTGCACGGTGCCCGGTTGTGTGACCCCCGGAATCGGGTTGTGTTCATAAAGAGGCACGCCGGCAACAGCGCTTGCGAATTGCGGCCCGCTGCCATTCACAATTCCATTTCCATAAGCTGAATAGGGCGTGCTCAGGACAGAAAATGGAATCCCACTATGCCAAAACACGGTTCCAGAAACTTGC
>CAYOOS010000751.1:0-2241 GCA_964405585.1 uncultured Acidobacteriaceae bacterium
GCCGGCCGTTTGCTGCTCCACAAATAAAATAATCGGCTGCCCGGAGGGAGTCACCTGGACCGCTCCTAGTGAAACGCCTTCGCTGATCATTTCGCGTGGTGATTCCAGGGCCAGCGACGGGCCTTCCAGTCGCAACCCTAGTCGGTCTGAATCCTCGCTCACGCGAAAGGTGCCTGCGAAAAAGTCGCGCGTCGCCGATTCCGAGAACCATTCCACTTGGGGGCCGCGTGTCACGCGCAAGCACTTTCGCGGTTGCAATGACTGCAACACCCATGTCGAAATCCTTCGGCGGCGAATCATATGTTCCGGCGCGGCGAATTGCAGCACGTCGCCCTTGCGCAGCGCTCGTCCAGCAAAACCTCCCAGGCCGCTCAGGAGATGCGTCGAAGCGCTTCCCAGAAATTGTTCCACTTGAATGCCGCCCGCGATGCACAGATAACAACGCGCCCCGGCACGCGTCAATCCAATTTCGAGCGTTCCTCCTGGCCGCACCGCATGAGGAATCCACATTTCGAGTGGCTGGCCATTCAGCGTCGCGCCAAAATCCGCGCCTGCCAGAGCGATGACGGCACCTTCGGGGAGAAAATAACGTCCGCCCACCAGCGTCATTTCCAGCGCCGCCGTATTCGGCGCATTCCCCACCAGCAAATTCCCCAATTGCAGAGCAACAGGGTCCGCCGCACCCGAAGGGGAAACGCCGAGCGCGCCGAAGCCGGGGCGTCCCAAATCCTGCACCGTCGTCAACATCCCCGGATTTTCCACCAGAAGGGAACTCATTGTGGCGGCCACTTGTCAAACTCTTCGCGCGTGATGGCACGGAAGCGTACTTCGTCGCCCACGGCGATCAGGCCCATCGGTTCGGAGTCTTTGCGGAACATTGCAAGCGGTGTTCGCCCGATCAGCCGCCACCCGCCTGGCGTTGAGAAGGGATAGATCGCCGTCTGCGTCCCCGCGATCCCGACACTCCCCGCCGCAACCTTTTTCCTCGGTGTCTTCAGGCGCGGCGTGGCAATTTCTGGCGCCAAATCGCCCAGATACGCAAAGCCGGGCGCGAATCCCAGAAAGTAGGCGCGATAGCTTCGCGACAGATGCAGTTCAATCACGCGGGAAGGAGAGATGTTGTGGGCGGCGGCCACTTCTTTCAGATCCGGGCCAAACTCACCGCCATAACATACGGGAATCTCGACAACGCGCGGCGGCGGCAATGTCATTCTCTCCGCGCGCTCTTCGTATCGCCGCAACGTAACTTCGACCTCGTGATGATCTACCGCGCATGGATCAAACGTGACGAGCAGGGAACAATATGCTGGTTGCAGATTGCATACCCAGGCTAGAGGCTCCTCCTGCAACAGCTGCAACAATTGAAATACGCGCCGGTGGCTTTCGAGCCCGATCTCCTCGCCTAAATAGACGAGCATGGCCTGGTCGCTCGCCGCGCGAAATTCCACGGGCTTCTCCGTTTTACTGCACAAATCCGATGTTCGCGGGGGGCATGGCGCTTTCCGGACCTTCCTTGATTGCCCCATACTGCGCTTCAAAACGCGCGATGTTCTCACCCAACGCACGCCAGATGCGCTTGGCGTGGCCGGGACTGACGATCACGCTGGCCAGCAGCTTGCCCTGCAATGCATTGGGAAAGACGTACACGAAATTCAGAGTGAACTCTTCGGCGTGGTGGTGGATCATCACCAGGTTGCTGTATAGCCCCTGCAGCTCTTTTTCGTCGGCCTTGATTTGAACTTGTCCCTGCGGCGGTGCCTGTTTTTCGTCCATAACGTTTCTCCCGTGTTCCTCACCAAGGTATCACAGCCCTCTTCGTTTCACGGCAATCTGGCGCTAGTCGGTAGTGAGTCAGTTTCTGATTGGCAGACTTCCCGGGACTTTAGCAATGTTTGGGGTGTAGACTTCTTGCACCTTCCATGTTCTGTCCTAACTGTAAAGTGGAATACCGCACCGGATTCATTCGGTGCTCCGATTGTGAAGCGGATTTGGTGGAGGAGCCTCCAAAGGAGGGGGTGCCAGTTGACGAAGCAGTCACGATGCTCTGGGAGTGCGATGACCAGACCGAGTGTGTGGTTGTCTGCCGCCACCTGAAGAACGCCAGCATACCCTACCGAGTTGACCAGGCTCCTTACGACAGAGATGCAAGAATGCGGGTGGAGTGGCGCTACCGAATCCTGATTTCTCCCGACGACCTCGGTCGAGCCATGGAACTCTTACGCATCGACGCACCTCAAAACA
>CAYOOS010000752.1:0-2239 GCA_964405585.1 uncultured Acidobacteriaceae bacterium
GCCCGGCGTCAGTTTCAGGGCTTGCGCGACATCTAATTCCGGGCTACGAACCTCCATGTGCAGGAGTTTTGCGGAGGGATGAAGGCCACGCCTGCGCATCTCCTCGCTGAAACCTCGTAATTGCTGGAAATTCCAGGGAACTCGGCCGGAGCCGATGACGGGACGTTTCCCCTTGGCGATGACGAGGATGCCTTCCGCGCGAAGCTTCTGGAAGGCCTGGCGAACGGGCATCTTGCTGATGGCGAGATGGCGAGCGATTTCGCCTTCG
Organism: uncultured Acidobacteriaceae bacterium; assembly: GCA_964405585.1. Classification (GTDB taxonomy): domain Bacteria; phylum Acidobacteriota; class Terriglobia; order Acidiferrales; family UBA7541; genus Acidiferrum. The sequence goes on from CAYOOS010000752.1 coordinate 269, forward strand.
GAACAAAACGTCTGGCCCTGCTTCAGTTTGTCCTTCTCCACCAGAGAGCGAATCTGATCGACGATTTGCTGGTAGTAGGGAGTGAAACTGCGGTTGTCGAGAGCGAGTTGCAGCTTATCGACGGGGATGGAGGGGAAAGAGGGACGAGGGGTGGTCACCGAAAGCCTCCGTGGGAGCGAGACATAGATACATAGTATATTATGTGTCTATCAATACGATAACTGGGACAGGGGTGGTCGAAGGAGCAGCCGGAGATTTCAATTGTCCATCTAATTTGTTTGTGTTCATACAGTTATAGAACAATGTGAATAGTGTCTTGTTCCAGCAAGAAAATGTGGAGATTTTTCTTGACACCATATACATATATGTAGTTCAAGCGGCGTGTTGGGGTTGAAGTTCGCTCTGGGAGACACAACATATGCGCTTACTTAGGGCTGTACGCTCTCTTTGGACCATATCTCGCTCGGCTGTATTGGCAGCGATGCTCCTGACTCTCGCGGCGGCAACGCCCCTTCTGGCTCAGGTGGAGTCGGGCAAGGTGCTCGGGGAAGTTCAGGACAGTAGTGGGGCAGTGATCAAGGGGGCCAAGGTCAGCGTGACCAACGTCGACACTGGCGTTGCGCACGAGGTGACCACGGGGTCTGGTGGCGAATACGTGGTGACGGAACTCCAGCCCGGGAATTACACGTTAAGCGTGGAACAGCCAGGGTTCAAGAAAGCGGTGCAACCAGCGTTCAAGCTGGATATCAATCAGGTGGTCCGCATCGATGTGGCGTTGGTCCCCGGCATGGTGTCCGAGCACATCGAAGTATCGGCCGTCGAGCCGCTCATTGAATCGCAAACCTCTTCCACGGGGCAAGTGATTGAAGAGACGCAGGTCCACGATCTTCCCTTGAATGGACGCGATTTCGTGCAACTTGCCTATCTGAGCCCGGGCGTGAATCAAGGCGAGATCGGCGCGGTGCAGCAAGGTGGAATCCCGGAGAACGAGCGAGGCAACGGCTCGATTCACGTGAATGGGCTGATGGCGACGAACAACAATTTCCTGCTGAACGGCTTCGACAACAACGAGCAGCAGATTGGCTTCGAGGTTTTGCAGCCGCCGGTGGAAGCCATTGATGAGTTCAAGGTTCAGACGAGCAACTTCGGGGCGGATATCGGCAAGGGCGGGGCGGTTGTAAACGTGGTGATCAAGTCCGGGACAAACAATTTCCACGGCAGCGCTTTCGAGTTTCTGCGCAATTCCTACATGGATGCCAAGAATTTCTTCGATGACCCGAATTCACCCATAGCGCCATTCAAGCAGAACCAATTTGGCGGCACGCTTGGCGGCCCGATCTTCAAGAACAAGACCTTCTTCTTCGCCGACTATCAGGGGACACGAGTGCGCGAATCGCAGACGTTTATTTCCACAGTGCCGACGGGCGCCGAACGAACGGGTGACTTCTCCGACCTCCTCGTTCAAGACACGCAGGGCAATATCATTGGCGGACAGATTTACGATCCGCTGACGACGGACCCCGTCACGAACCAGCGAGTGGCCTTCCCGGGGAACATCATCCCACCATGTGTGGGTACCACGCGCCGTAGCGCGACTGGCGGGAGCTGCCTGGACCCAGCGGCGTTGAATGTGATGAATCTTTTCCCGCAGCCGAACATCCCGGGCGCGGGCAATGCCAACAATTTTCTGTACAACCCGGTAGCCAGCAACAATCAGGATTCGTTTGATACTCGCGTGGATCACCAGTGGCGCTCCGAGAGCATTTCCGCCACGTTCAGCTTTGGGAACGTGGTTTCCACGCAGCCGGATCCATTCCCCGGCAAGGCTGGTGGAGGATCCGGCGAGCGCGCTGGATCTGCCTATGGATCTGCGCGGCACCGCATTTCAGCTGCGCGTCTGGCAGGCGCTGCGCAAGATTCGTCCCGGCACCACCACCAGCTACAGTGATATCGCGCGGCGTTTAGGGCGCC
>CAYOOS010000753.1:0-2239 GCA_964405585.1 uncultured Acidobacteriaceae bacterium
CCAGGCTCAGAAGGAACCTAAATCCTGCGCGTCTGCCAATTTCGCCACATCCGCAAGCGCCCACATGAATTATAGCGAACCTGAGCAGCCGCTTTTGGCGCGAGTTCAAGCTACCTACACCAGTCCCAGGGATTTCGGACGACGGATTCCCGCTGCGCCGGCTGACCAGGTTCGCCCAAAATGTCGCGGAAATCGGTGGTGAGGAACAGGTCGCGGCCTGCGTCCCGCTGATGCGATTGCAGACCGGGCCACTTGCCATACACCTTTGCCGGCGTGGCCGTGATCGGCGCCGTCGCAGCCTGACGAGCAGCCGCTTGCGCCGCTTATCAGGGACTCCTGGAACGATTAGAGGAGGACCCGCAACGCGATGGATTGGTCCACACATCGGAGTTAGACGGGGGCCACCAACGACGGATCGCGAAGTCATTTCCTTGTACAGGATCGCGGCTGACGCGCGGAGGAGATGGCCGGCTCTTGGCCTTGGGGCACGCATCGGAATGTGCGAATGAAATTGATGTGGATCGTGAGGAACGGGAGCGGCCCAGGGCGGGCTCCACAAGCAAGCCTGCCCTGGTTTCATCGGCGATTAAGGCCGGCCCGTGAGAGTCTCTTCGTTACGCAGAGTTTTGGCCCACTCGTCGGCCCGTTTCTGCGCTTCCTCTTTCGCAATGCCGTAACGCTCCTGAAGCACTCCCACGAATTTCTCGCGATTGCCGTTAATTCTGGTTAGATCGTCGTCGGTCAAATCGCCCCATTGCTTGCGGACGGACCCTTTCACTTGCTTCCATTTCCCCTCGACTTGATCCCAGTTCATGGCATCTCCTTAATTTTAGTTTTTAAACGCTTTGACCAAGCGCCCGGAATTACCAGGCGCCCCTCAAGAAAGTGCAGGTGGTGCGCCAATGTGATTTGCCACTCGCAGTTACTTTGGCTCGACTGGGGACTTCCACGGCGTAGCCCGATTGTAATCGCCTGCTTGGCCCAACGTGCTCCATGCTTGCCTTCGCGGATATGCACCATTCCCTCGCGAACGTATTCCCCGGCTTGCGTGCTCGCGGTTTCCTGTTTTGCGGCTGGTTGGCGGGTCTTACTGTCAGGCATGTCGTTTCTCCTCGAATAGTTACTGGTTACATCCGTGGATTTCCCGATGCGGGCTCAACCTCGAAATAGGCCCAGAACCGCGCGCCGAAGTTGACGCCGCTCATGTTCGGTCAATTGTTTTTATCGAACCCGGGTGCAGCGCCTGTCCGAATCGTCCACACCTTCAGTGTGGCCGGCATCACATCGGCAACGGTGTGGGGATCAGTGGGCCGACCACATCGGGCCCCGGTGCGATGGGGTTTGGCGCGGGATTTGGCTCTCCCTCGGCTGGATCGGGATCGGGTTCCGGCAGTTTTGGCGGGGGTTCGGGTGGTTTTAGATTCATCGGACGCGGATCTCCTTTGGGAATTTTCCCAATCGTGCTCTTCGCGGTGATGATGCCCGTGGACCAGGTCTTTGAGGTGTTCCTTGAATTCCTGTTCGTTCATGGAAAAAAATTCCCTGCCCCGTGCCGGATTTGACGCTGCTGTTCTTCAATCCGGCTCTAGGATATTCCGGAAGCAGCAGAAACGGTCACCTCCGGGGCAGGGCGCTCTTAGCTCACCTGACCGATCCGTGCGCGTTGCGGAAGCGGATGTACGGTTTGTGAGACGCGACGAAACCCGCGGTCGATTCGCTGGCCGACGCGATGTGTTGCGCACCGACGCTCTTCAGCACATTCTTCGCCCGCGACGCCCATTCCGCGCTGTCGCAATGCACCGAAAGAAGCGAGCGCCCTTCTTTGATCAATCCGGCATACCGCCTGGCTTCAAACTCGGGTATGCCGAGACCGATCAGCATTCCGATCATTCCTCCCAGTACGCCTCCGGCGCCGACGCCCGCCAGTGCGCACATCAGCGGGCCGTTGGCCACATAAGGCGCCAGCGCCGGTATGACGATTGTGCCCATACCGAGCAGCCAGCCGAACGTGCCGCCGATCAGTAGACCGAGCAGTGCGCCGAGCGCTATTCCTTCCGGCGCCTTGGAATGCTTCTCGTGAGCGAAATCCTTGGCGCCCACGTTTTCTGCCATCAAAGCGGAGATGTCTTCCGCGCGGAAACCGCTGTCGATCAGCGCCTTAACTCCCGCCTCCGCATGCGGACGATCTCTGAGAATTGCGAACACCGCCATGCTTTTCATGTGTCATCTCCAGGGAAGA
>CAYOOS010000754.1:0-2237 GCA_964405585.1 uncultured Acidobacteriaceae bacterium
GAAAACTTTTTTCCTGGCTTTCCACACCCCTGTGGATGCTGTGCAAAACTCATTTCAACCGTGAAACTGAAGGGCCGAACCTTACCGGTCCGAACCCATGCAACAGCGGCGGCAAGCTCATACTCGCATGTGCTTCATCAGAACTCCCGTCAATGCAACCTACTAATCGGTTTTACTCTCCGGGAGCTTTCGTGCTCTTCTTCATCGCTGACGCCGTCCACGGCGGCACCACCCCGTTGCTGCGCGCATAGGCAATGGATTGCCCCAGATGCTCGTGATTGTGAACAACCAGGAGATATACGACGTCGCCATCATTCGCATCGGGACCTAGTTTCTTCTCCGGCTTTGCAAAATCCGCGTTGCTCATTTTCTCTACGGCGCCAATCGCAAAGGCAAAAGACTTGTTTAACTGATCGATGACCTTGGCCTTGTCCGTCGTGGACTTCTCAAATCCCTCCTTTTCGATTCCCGCTGCGGGAGCCACACCCATCATGGTCGGAATGTTGTAGTTCGCCAGTGCCACATGCAGGTAAAGCTCGCTGATCGAGCGCACATCCTGTGCCGGCCGCCAGGTGAATTTCTCCGCTGGTGTTGCTTCCGCTAAACTCACGAATTTCTTCTGGAGTTCCTGCAGATCCAGTACCGCCTGCGGCTTCATGTCATAACTCGGAGGAGTTTTGTCCTCTCCCGGTGCCGCGTTTGCTGCTCTCTTGGCGTAAACAGGAACGCCCACGAACCCCACTGTCAAAAGCAAGACCACTGGAAACAAACTCCATCTTTTCATCTGCGCTCTCCTTTGCGATGCGTATTCCTCCACATCCCCACCTTTGCCAACCCTCGCCCCGACCCTCTACCTTCGGCTGCAGACATACGCCGGGGGGGGTAATACGTTAGACGGAGGTTGATCCCATTCGCTTCTTTTGAGGGTGCAAAAATGCATGCTTCCCGGGAGGACCCGTTTTGTTTTTCGGTGGGAGCTCTTCGGACCTATCGGCTGCTGCGCTTCCCCGCCATCCCAGGCATGGTTGGTTTGTCCTTGAGCCTGGCCGCTTCCTGCAACAATTCCCGCAATCCCTTTTGTTTCAAATCTTCGACCGTACGAAGTTTCACGTGCCGCAGATTCTTGCCCGTACCTTCCAGTAGCTTGTGGGGATCGTGCAACGAGGTGCCATAATGAAAGCAGCATGTCACATGATGCTTGCCGACCATGTAGCAGCAAAATGGCTGGCCTTTTTCAAAGGTAGCGAGGCCCCACGAATTTACAGTTTCCACTGTGCCCGGCACCGCCTTCTTCACCAGAGTTCGCAAACCGCGAACGGCCTTTTCCAGCAGCGGACTACCGCTCCGCGCAGATGCTCTTTTCCCTCTCCTGCTAATTCGTTTGTGTTTCTTCATGGCTCGGTCTGTCCGCTCTTGAACTGATTTCGCGCCCCAAAGCAGAGGCTCGTTGCGAGTTAGGATGGCACAGCCGCCCGGCCATTTCCAAAATAAAAAGAGGCAGGAGGTTATGCCCCCTGCCTCTCAAGACTTCAAGCGCTGCAGCTCTTACTTTGCCTGGAGGGTCTCGATGTAGCCCACCAGGTTGCTGATTCTCTGTTGCACAACGGAGTCGTGATACTTGTCCAGGGACTGGAACAACGGACCCCATACCGGCATGTCGGCGGAGCCGTGGGAAGCGGGGCCGTTCCCAAACTTCAAAACGGATGCGACGGAATTCGCAGGGAATTTTCCATCATGCTTCCGGGCAAGCTCGGTCAGGTCGGTTGGCATCGCTTTCATCGAGGACGCCGCGGGACCTCCACCCTTGCCGTCAGTTCCATGACACGGCGCGCAATACTGGCCGTACATCTCTTTACCGGACGCCGCATTCGTTTGCTTAATCGGAGTTTTCTTGACCACTGGTTGCTGGTCCGTCTTCTCCTGTGCCAAACAGAGGCTCGTTGCCACGAGCAAACTTCCTAGCAGGATCATGCTTTTCCTGAACATGAAATCCTCCTTTCGATTGGGGATAGATCGTAGGTGAGAGAACTGCTTGTTCTATCCAGTGTGGTGCGAGGCGCGAATATAACACGGCCTCCGCCCAAAAAGCTGTGATCTGTGCACACTGTATAACCCCCGTAAAATCTAGCCAAATTGGCACTCTACTCGAATTGTGTAAGGATCCGAACCCTCGGTACTTGCTTAGAAATGAAACACGATTCCGGCGATGCCCTGGTAATCGTTCTGGTGCTGGCTGA
>CAYOOS010000755.1:0-2234 GCA_964405585.1 uncultured Acidobacteriaceae bacterium
CAGAGAGACTGAAGCGAATCACGGTTGACGAGGGTAAGTGCGGCGGACGCCCGTGCATGCGGGGATACCGCATGCGCGTGACGGATGTTCTGGAACTGCTGGCGGCCGGTGCGTCCTTCGAGGAGATTCTCGCCGACTACCCGTTCCTGGAAAGCGAGGACATTTACGCGGCAATTGAGTACGCGGCTCGCCAGTCCGACCACGCCATCCTGAAGGCCTCGTGAAGTTCCTGGTGGATAATCAACTACCAGCGGCGCTGGCCCGCTTCATCGAATCTGGGTTGCCACGCGAAGCACGCACTCGATATCGGGCTGGCGGAAGCTTCCGGGACCCAAATATTGCGGCATGCGGAGTCGGAAGGCTACATTCTCGTCAGTCCGGACGTTTGGCTCTAACGTGCTGCAGGGGAACCGCCGATCCCTAGATCGTGTGCGCTGATACAATGGGGCAGTTCACATTCCCCGAAATGGCCACTGCGTTCACAGCAAAAGAATCGAAAGGGAAGTACCGCCCACTCGGATCGGTTTGGGACGGAGAGGATGCAGAACTTCTCGAAGAAATGCTGAGGCGGTACCCACGGAAGCAGCCGAAACACATCCTGGATGCGACGGTCAACGGCGGGCGATTTTGGCGCGACAGTAAACGGCCCGTAATCGGTCTCGATGTTGAGATCAAGCACAAGCCCGCTGTGGTTGCCCACAACACGCAGATGCCATTTCGGAGTGAGGCTTTCGATGTGATCGTATACGACCCGCCTCACATCCCAAACCAAGGCAAGGACAAGAAGAAGGACTTCAACACGCGCTTCGGCCTTGTCTTGCGTTCGTCAAAAGAGAACAGCTACACCTTTAGCCACACATTTCCGCCGTTCACAAAGGAAGCGTACCGAGTACTCAAAGCCGAGGGGATCCTATTGTGCAAGATCACGGATTACGTCCACCATCACCGCTACAATTGGGCACATTTGGACTTTATTCAGGCTGCGAGAGAGGTGGGGTTCCGGGCGTGCGACTGCATCATCAAGATCCGTAAAGGACCGATTATTGACCCAAGGTGGAAGACTGCCCACCACACGCGCCGCCAGCACTGCTACTGGCTTGTGTTCCGAAAATCCGAGAAGTGCGAATGAGCGCCAAGCCGATCGAGCCGCCCGGTGCTTCACGGCAGATTGCATTCCACCAGCTACTGGTCGCTGCGCGAAAGAGTTGGCTCGTGGGCGCACTAACGGAAGCACTCAGCACTGCCGATCCCAGGGTCGTCAAGAAGCAGCTTTCGGCCTACATACCTTCCGATGTGCAGAAAATCCTCGCATCCACCGGCGTGCGAGACGAACACGTTTTCCCTGTGCCGATTGTGCTGGAAACGAAACCGACGCTGATCGGCTATTACCGGCTGTTGCTCGGCATTCCGCAGAAGAGCTTTTACAAGACCGATACAGGGATGGCACAGTTTAAGAGCATGGAGACGCGCGGACTGCTGAAACAGGGCAAACGCCCTGACTTGGAGGGTTTCTGCGCTGCAATGGCTCAGAGCCTTGCCGATCTGGTTCGGCAAATCTCTCCCCGGTTCTCACCGCGTGATGTCACGGAACTGCCGCTCCTCACGCTCGGCTCTCAATTCCAAGGCGGCAACAACAACACCATTGGCAAACGCGCCACGCTTGACGTGTTTCTTGCGGTCGCGGAACTTGTCAAGGCTCACATCGTCACCCGGGAAGAGCGGACAATCGTCATTCGGAACGCCGCGGGCCGAAAGGTCCTAATTGCGCTGGCCGCCGATCCCGATATTAGGATTCAGGAGGAGTTCAACGGCGAATTGCGGAACAAGGTTGCTATCGAGATCAAGGGCGGCACAGACGTTAGCAACGCCCACAACCGCGCAGGCGAAGCTGAGAAGTCGCATCAGAAGGCGAAGAAGGAAGACTTCCGTGACTATTGGACGATCATTTCCAAGGCCGGCGTAAACATGCAAAAGCTGAAATCGGAGTCGCCGACCACTAACGATTGGTTTGACGCGGCTCAGGTGCTTGGGAGGGAAGGTCCAGACTGGAAGCTATTCAAGAGCCGGTTTGCCGATGCCGCGGGAATCCCACTCGGGTAACACCCCCAGCACAACACTCGTCGACGGGAAACCACGACGTGGTTCTATATAACGCCGGAATACAATAGGACTACTATTGAGGGTTTGGCGGGTCGCTATCGGGCGACATCGACTATTCCCGCCGCGTTTCGACC
>CAYOOS010000756.1:0-2229 GCA_964405585.1 uncultured Acidobacteriaceae bacterium
CTGGATTATGACGAGCGCTACCGCAATTTGCCGGACGTGTGTGTACTGCATCTGGGGTCGCGAGGAAAAACCTAGAACGAGCAGCCACGATTTTTGCGCACTGGGCAAAACCCGGTGGTACAAGCAATTTGCCCAGTGCGAAGACCGGTCCCCGGTGGGCCTAAGAAACGCCTGCTATAATTGATAGATACATGGAAGCCACGGATCCCAAACAACAAGCTGCTGCGACTACAGAACTACCGGAGACCTCCGCCGAAGTGCTGGCGACGTTCGCGGAAATCGGGGAAGAGGTGAACGCGTCGCTGAACCTCGACGAAGTGCTGGCGCATACCGCCGCTCTGATCAAGCGGCACATAGACTATGAGCTATTCGGCGTGCTGATGGCCGATGAAGAAGGCACCTATCTGAAACACCGATTTGCGGTCGGCTACCCGCCGGGGCTGGCGGAAAATCTGCGCGTACCGATCGGGCAGGGAATTACCGGGACGGCGGCGGCGACCGGTCATCCTGTGCGCGTGAGCGACGTTTCGCAGGACCCTCGCTACATCAATGCAATTGATAGCGTGCGTTCCGAACTCGCGGTGCCTTTAATGTTCCGCGGGAAGTGCGTGGGAGTGCTGGATATTCAGAGCCGTCATCTGGACTACTTCACGAAGGATCAGCAGCGCATCCTGTCGTTGCTGGCGAGCCGGCTGTCGGTGGCGGTCGAGAATGCGCGGTTGTTTCAGGAAGTGCGCGCGCAGGCAGAGACGCTGCTGGTGCTGAATGAAGTGAGCCGGGAGATCAGCTCGATACTGGATGTTCAGGAGTTATTGCGGCACGCGGCGGAGTTGGTCAAACGTGTGATCGATTACCAGATCTTGAGCATCATGCTGTATGACGAGGAGCAGCATGTGTTCCGGCATCGAGTGGATGTGAAGCACGGGCAGAGAACGCAGGGCAAGCTGAGCGTGGCGGCGAGCGAAGGAATTGTTGGCGCGGCGGCAACGTTGAGGGAACCGGTGCTGGTCCCAGACGTGACCAGAGACGATCGCTACGTGATGGTGAATCCGGAGACGCGGTCGGAACTGGCGATCCCGATGATGCACAAGGGAAAAGTGATTGGCGTGCTCGATCTGGAAAGCCCGCAATTGAATTATTTTAATGCCGACCACGTGCAGACGCTTTCGATACTGGCGTCCAACCTGGCGGTTTCGCTGGAAAATGCGCGGTTGTACGAGCAGGTGGCGAAAGACGAAGCGCGGCTCGACCGCGACCTGCAAGCGGCAAAGCGAATTCAAGGCGCGTTGCTGCGGCCGGTGCCGACCGATGACTACGGGCTAGATGTTGCGGCGCGATATCTCTCCGCGCGGGAAGTCTGCGGCGATTTGTACGAGTTCCTGCGTTACGGGCCGCAGCAATTGGGGATTGCGCTGGGAGATGTCAGCGGGAAGGGCACGGCGGCGGCATTGTACGGCGCGGTGGCCATTGGCATCATGCGCAGCCTGGCGCCGCAAAAATTGCAGCCCGCGGAGATGCTGCGGCAGATGAATCACTTGGTAGGCGAACGACGGATTGAAGGGCGGTTCATGACGGCGTGCTTTGCGACGTGGCAAAAAGGCCGGCAGAAACTTCGTGTGGCGAATGCGGGGCAATCGCAGCCGCTTCTGTACAAGGACGGGCGTTGCGAGCGGATTGAACTGACGGGATTCCCGCTGGGGATTTTTGAGGAGACGCAATACGACGAGTGGGGCGTGACGCTGGGACCCGGCGACATTCTGGTGTTCCATTCGGACGGCATCGCTGAAACGGCGAACAAGGAAGGGCAGTTTTTTGGCACGACGCGCTTGCTGCGCTTCATCGAGAAGAATCATGAGATGACCGCGGCAGAAATGGCCGACCAGATCCTGCAGGAGGTAGATCTGTTCACGCAGAGCGCGCCGCTCTCGGACGATCGCACACTGGTTGTTGCAAAGGTGAAATGAGCACTCCGACACAGGCGCGGAAAAATCTGGAGTATGTGGACCCGGCGCGGTTTACACCTCACTTTAAGTGGAAGGGGCATGGGGCGTCGAAAGAGGTGTATTGCGAGGATGTGAAGCTGACGGAGATTGCCGGACGCTTCGGCACGCCAACGTACGTGTACAGCCGGCTGGCGGTGGAAAAGGCGTTCGACGAGTTGGAGAGCGGACTGGGGCGTGTGCCGCACCTGTTGTGTTTCGCGGTGAAGGCCAATGGGAGTCTAACGAT
>CAYOOS010000757.1:0-2224 GCA_964405585.1 uncultured Acidobacteriaceae bacterium
GAGGCGAGGATACATCATCGACAGCCAAGACGAGTGATACCGTCCGCTCGTCTCCGGGTTGCTGGTCAGGATATTGCCCTCCGCATCCACTTGGCCTGTGATTTGTAGGTAGGTCTTGAGCGGGTCAGCGTAATTGTCGGGATAGACGAAGTCCTGCCCGGTGTTGTACGGCGGATCGATGTAGATCAGCTTGACCCGGCCAAAGTACGGTTTGAAGAGCAGCTTCAGAACTTCGAGATTGTCCCCTTCGATGAAGACGTTTCCGGTGGTCTCAAAGTTAATGGATTCTTCTGGGCAAGGGACGAGCGTTCCCGCGCTCGGAGTCTGCAACAAGCTGACCGCGTCATCCTTGCCCGCCCAGCTGAAATGAAAGCGTCCAGGACCGGACTCAGCGGCACCGCCGAGGGTGATCTTCAACTTGTCGAAATCGATCTTGCCCTCAACAAACACTTCCGGGAACAACTCACGGAGTCTGGAGATTTGGGCCTCCAATACGTCACCGGAACTTGTCCCAACATGCTCGATCTTCGGTCGCTCACTGGTTGCCACGATAGAGAACCTCAAGTCTCAGCTTGCCGCAGATGTCTGCAAGATTCTACAGCACTTTCAGCGGCATCCTCCGAAAGGATGACCTATCAACGCGTTCTGAATGAAGAGGCTTTTTGCGGGGATATACAAAAAACCGCTAGAATCGCGAAACGGCGGAGGCACCATGAGCAATTCTGTGTTGTGGCGTCGTCTCACTGAAACTGACTTCAATGCAATGCACGGCAATGCGTCGCCCCACGGGCGGGGAGGGGGCGCGATGCATGTTGCGTTAGGCGTCGGTAGTCAGACATTTCCGATCGATAAATTCCTCAACGCTCAAGGACAGCCAAACATCACTATCAATACCGCAGCACAGCCGGGCAAGCACGGCGCTTCGTCTCTAGTTTTCGGCAGTAATCCGGACCGCAGACGCGGAGAGTGGTTGATCCGCGATCAATTCAGCCACCGTCATCCGGCTTGGTTGGAATCCGCTGGTTTTCCTGCTACTTATAACCAAAGTGACCAGCCGTATATATTTGTCTTTCAGGTTGGAAATGACTTCCATGTGCGGTTCAGTACAGCGAATCGACTTTCCAAGCTGCAACCAGCAGATCGCCCTCAGGGACTCCTGTCCGAGCCGAAGGGAATTAGGCCAGCACCTCCGGCATTGCTCGCCGCTTTGTCTGTTCCTCAGCAAACCCTTTTGGACACTTTTGAAGATAACGCCGAAGACTACGTCTCTGAGCCCTTTGATCCGAAAAATATCACGGATGGCCGAAAACGGGTCATGGCTTCTATCTTGCAACGATTGGGTCAGCGGACGTTCCGCCGTAAGTTGCTATCCGCTTACGAGCAGCAATGCGCGGTTACGCGTTGCACAACCCTATGGGTGTTGGAAGCAGCACATATCATCCCTTACCGCGGAATCAAGACTAATGCTGTTTCAAACGGGCTGTTGTTGCGAGCTGACATCCACACCCTCTTTGATCTCGCACTGATTTCGATTGAACCTGCCCGCATGAAGATTCGCGTATCCAGTTTGCTTTCTAAATCGCAATACGCGGGTTTCGATGGAAGAGTGCCTGCGCTCCCAAGGACGCTGTCGATTCAACCCAGCATGGCGGCGCTAGAGGAACACTACAGCCAATTTCATTCGTAAGAGGCAATACACGATAGAGCTAGTTATGACGGCTACAGGGCGTAAACCCCCATTCCCGCATTTGGCTGAGGTTCACAACCCCAAATCCACGCCCAAATTGGGACGGATAAGTCATTCGCGAGTTGCTTAATCAGTTCGTCGCCGTAATTGGCTCGGACCGCGCCAGTTTGCTCCGATTCAACGATGCGCCGTCCAATGTCCCAGTACACGGCGGTCATGATCGAATTCACATTCCGAGCAGCAGCAGACCTGGCGGCTTTGAGCAGTTCGACGATTCCGGCACGGATGTTGTCGTAACTGTCAGGAATGGGTGTCATCTTCGTCATGGCGTTTCCTCCATCTTGATTGGTTGGCACCGTCAGATCCCTATCCCAATTCCCTGTGCGGCTGATGAGGCCGGACTGATTTCCAAAGCGGAGGTCTTTGAGACATCGGCTCCGAGCTGCGGGACGAGTTTTGCCATGTCGTCGGTGAAGAGCGTCGCCTCGTGGCTGGCGCGGGAGATGGAAACGTAGCCGAAGCGGGAGTTGAGCAGGT
>CAYOOS010000758.1:0-2219 GCA_964405585.1 uncultured Acidobacteriaceae bacterium
GATTTGTTCGATGATGGGATACATTTTTGAGGCGTCGAAATTCGACGGACGCCAGATGAGCCCGTAGAGATCCGTTTTCCCATCGGCGCTCTTTCCCTTGAATGGCTCGGGATACTTCCATCCAGTGGCGAGCAGGTCGGCGGCGTCGCCCTTAACGAGAACGCGGACTTCGGAGCCGTCCTTTATGCGGCGAAGAATGGAAGCGCCGGGAAGATCGGGGCGGGAGAAACTGTCGACATAGAATGCAAAATCCGGGGAAACACTGGCGGAATGTGAAGCGTCTTCGGGAGAGAGCAGGGTCAGGCCTTTGCCATCGAGGCCGACGCTGTAGAGATGAGTCTGGTAGGGGTCTTCATTTTTCTCGCGGCCGCCGGCCAGGAAATAGACTTTGCGATTTTTGTCGTCGACGGCTGCGATGCGATGAACCACCCAAGGTCCCTGCGTGAGCTGGTTGATCAGCTTGCCGGTTTTTCCGTCGTAAAGATAGAGGTGATTCCAGCCGTCACGTTCGGAAGTCCAAAGAATCTCGCCAGTGCCTTCTATGAAGCGGGAAAAGGATTCTCCCGGATCGACATATTGGCCGGACTGTTCGCGAAGCAGAACTTTTTGTTCGCCTGTTTCGGCATCCACCGAACGGAGTTCCATGGCTTTGAACCCGCGCTCGTTGAAATCGTAATGAAAACTCTTGCTGTCTGGGAACCACACAAAGTCAGGACCAGAATCCCAGGAAGACTCCAGGGCAGGCGTCTTCACGGGGATAAGTTTGGCGGATTTGATGTCGACAATAAACGCTTCGACGGAAGGCAAAACTTCTCCGGGCAGAGGATAGACAAACGTGTAGGCCTTGGGACGAAGCTGATTCGGAGGAACATATTGCAGGCTGGTAAAACGGCCAGCGTTTCGAGAGTCAATGCGACACACAACCAATTTTGAAGAATCGGGCGACCAGTAAACCACGGGGCCCTGCTTCACGTCCTGCGTGCCCTGACGGACCATTTCGCCGAGACCAGGCAGATTGGTGGCGTAGTCGAAGTCTTGCACGCCATCCCTGCTCATCTGCGAAACTTCGCCCGTGGGGACGTAGCGCACGAATAAATTGTGATCCTTTACGAAAGCGGCCCATTTGCCATCCGGCGACAATTCCTCGTACTCATTCTCTTTTTTGGTCGCCGCGTTTTTTGTGCATTCGTAGTTGGCGAGTGTGCAGGTCCATTCGATGTCGCGAATGTGGAACCGGATGGACTTTTCGTCGTCCACAAACTCAAAGGTATCGAATGGGAGCTTGGTGGCCAGAACTTCCTGCTTGGCAGCATGAGCTAGAGCGGCGGCGAGGCGCTCGTGATCAAAAGCCGGGGCAGCAGTATTCTGGGCGGCGTCCACCAGAATAAATTCCGTCTTCTTGGGGCCCGCGGCGCGATACCAAAAGCGGCTGGATTTTGCGATCCAGTGTGGCGTGACATCGGCAACGGTAATGAGTTTGCGTTGCGCCCCTGTTTGAAAAGACTCCGCGCGGCGATAGTCTTCGAGTGTGCCTTGAGCCCATACACATGGCGACGCAACAACTAACAATGCCGTAATCAGCAGCCAACGCAGCGCGTTTGTCCTCATTTGCAGCTCCCAATGTGATCTGGTCGAACTTGAAAATCCGGCGAATACGATTGCGCGAAGCCAGCGCGGGGGAAGTAGCCTGTCATTTGGCCTTCAACCGCACCAGCACGACGCCATGGGCAGGCACGTTCACGCTGTACTTTTCCTGAAAACTGCCCAGATCTTTTTTCAGCCAAAGATCGCGCGCCGTCACTTCGCCCGAGATACCCAAGTGTGAAAAATAAACGGTCATCTTGTCCGTTTCCTTGCTGCGGTTGAATAGACCGACAACCACGCTGCCATCCGCCATGGGCTTTTGCCAAACTTCAAAAGGGCCTTCCTGGACAACGGGAAATCCCTGCTTGCCCAGAGGATCCTGATCGACGGCAATGACTTCGCGGTTGGTCAGCATCTCCTGCGTGTAAGGAGTCATTCTCGTAAGATCGTTTCCGGCGATGAGCGGCGCGGCAAGAATGGACCACAAGCTCAAGTGCGTGCGGTACTCATCCTCGCTCATCCCGCCATTGCCGACTTCCAGCATGTCCGGATCATTCCAGTGACCCGGCCCGGCGAACTTTTCCAGGCCCGCCTGTCCAAAGCCGATTCTGGCCATGGAATCATAGTTATCTTCA
>CAYOOS010000759.1:0-2211 GCA_964405585.1 uncultured Acidobacteriaceae bacterium
CCACTGGAAATGCCGCATATCGCATCTTACCCTATTTAAAGACCTTAAAGACTGGTGGTCATGCGTCTCCCGAGTGGCGGCTCAAACAATAGGCAAGTGCGGCATAGGCCACCCGTCGTGGCGTTGCGCCGGAATACCGCGAGCTGGTAAAACGAGCCGTTCCGCGGCGCCGGGGCGCAACCGTGGGCCAAATGCAGGCAAAGGCCCCGGCAACAGCAGGGGGTTTGGGCCCCTAGGCCAGACAGCCACTACCGGGCTTTGCGTCGCCAGATCGCGTAGGCAATGGATGTACGCGCCGCCGTGCTGTGGCCGCAGGGGGGTGCGCCGGGGAGAGGCGGGATGGTGCCCCTCCGCTTCAGGCAGTGTCTGTGGAGATGGGGAGAGCCGGCAGCGTAAAGGCCTCCCCACTCGTCGGGATTTGTGCATCGGCGGCAACTTGCCTTACTGGGCGACGGAGCTTCTCCTGATGGCAGATCCGGCGATAGACGGACTGGTCTCACGCGGCAGCTTCCCAGTCGCAGGATGCTCGCACCAACCAGTTTCTTGAAAGCCGCACGCTCAATATCGCGTCCGCCCCGCACTTCCGCAATTTTTCGAGGCGCTACGAAACCCCAGGATCAATCGGGGACCTATGCCGAGGGGTAATGATGCGGGAGTTTCAGGCGCCAAGTCGCTCTGCATCGTGTCGCCCTACGAGTTGCGATCATGAGTCGCTCGCGGTGCCACGCCGCCGCGGACAAGGGCGATGAATGGGGCGCGCGCTCGAACGATGACCGTGGGGCCAGTCGCGCGAAGCTTTCGCATTCCGGCCCACGCTCGATGATCGACGCACCCCCTCCACATCGCGGAAACGCCGTGGGTTTTGCTTCAGGATACACTCTTGCCTAACAATATTGCCGCATATCGTTCCGGTGTTCTTCCCGTGTTGAATTAGAATTGAACGGGTCGTCAACCGTGGATCTGTACTCGGCGGAAGTGTGGATGCTGACAGATGCGCGCGCGGGATTCTGTCAGTATAAGCGTGCCAGCTGTTCTACAGTGTTTGCCCAATGACCGGCTGCTCACCAGCCTGGCCGTTGAGCCATTTCAATTTCTTGGCCGAACGAAGTCGCTGCCAAGAAAGGCACTAGGAACACCTGTTCCTACGATCGCCAACAGAAACGCCGGAGTTGTCACTGAACTAGTGATGGCGCCTTGTAAGTCCAATCACAGCCAGCGCAGCGCCAACACCAACCCAAATATATCCGGTCGTCCTCCAATCAATTCCGACGCTAGTGTTCCCGTTGCTCGCAACAGTCGTTGTACCTCCCTTCGCAATCATAACTGCCCCCGCGCCGGCCACGCCGATGCCGAGCACTGTCAGGATCTTCCCGGCCTTTGTCCAACCATGGGGCTGAGGCTGAGTTTGGGCGGGTTGGTAAGGCTGCTGTTCCGATGAAGGGACGAACAACGCAACGTGGGTGTTCGGAAGTCCTACTCGGGTGCTGAAACTGGGGAGCCCGGGGGACGAGAATATGTTCGCGGGGCCCGGCCTCACGTGTTTATCCTGTCGGAGCACCGTAAATCGAATCGAAACCAGGTCCCCGGCGATCGCCGGTGAGCATAGGCCCAGTAAACTGCTGACGAGCAGTAACGCGACACATTGACGAATCATCAACCTTCTCCTGATAAATTGGATTTTATAGAGCGACCCGACATAAAATGCGTCGGTAACAGGACGTATTCTAGGCGTGAAGCTGAGAAACCATACCATGAATACTTAAATGGTGTCAAGGTTATTTCCTCGTGCGGCAAACTTGCGAACCGTCTAAGACGCCTACTTTGGGCTCTTTGGGTTCTTCGATCCAAGCCGTTTCACGAGGCCGGGCCCGTCGTCGCTTACAAGGTTGCCCTATGCAGATCACAGTTTTCGACGTTAAAGGTGTGAGGCTCCCTCGCCACCCAAGTAGTTATTTAAGCTCTCCAGAGCCCAAAAGTGCCACGAGTACTATTCTGCCGAAGAAGTCACATTTGCGATGAAACCGAGTGAATTTTCTTGTGGCACACTTCGCAGTCGAGTAGACTCGATCATTAAGGAGAAGCGAGTATGATTTAGAAATTGAATGCCGTGGGCCTGGCTTCGCTCTTGGTGGGGATGGCATCTCCCCTCTTTGCCGGCGATTTGGTGGATTTGAAGTTCGTTCCCAACGATCCAGGTGCATACAGCCGCAC
>CAYOOS010000760.1:0-2208 GCA_964405585.1 uncultured Acidobacteriaceae bacterium
CTGAAAACTGATTACTGAAAACTGCCTCAATTCGCTTGTCCCTTCGATGCGCCACCGGGATGAACCGCTACGCGCACCATCGCCGGCCGCAGCACACGTCCATGAAATTCGTAGCCTGGTTGAAACACCGCCAGGATCGTGCCATCGGCGTGTTCCGTGGTTTCGGCGCGGTCCACGGCCTGATGAAGGTGTGGGTCAAAGGGCTTGCCCAGTGGGTCGATGCGGTGCGCGCCAAGCTTCGCCAGGTTCTCCAGCAGTTGTTTGTAGATCAGCTCGAAGCCCTTGCGATAGCTTTCGTACTCGTCCTCGCGATGCGCCGCCAGAGCATTCTCGAAACCGTCCAACACGGGGATGAACCCCTCAATCACACGCGCCGTGGCTCGCCGATTATCTTCGCTGCGTTCCCGCTCGATGCGCTTGCGATAGTTGTCAAAATCCGCTTGGCGCCGCAGCAGCGTCTGCCGCATTTCTTCCAAGTCGGTCGCGAGTTTTTTGGCTTCCGCTTCTTCGCGGACGGCGCCTTCCACCACTTCTTTGGTCTCCGCGGCACCGGCCACGCCTTCGCTATCGGAAACTCTCACCTTGATTTCTCGATCTTTCATAACCTCATCCTCTAACTCGCTTACTATTCAATCTTGCTCAAGGCTTCACTGAAAAGCTGCGCCACGTAAGCCACGGCGGTCATGGCGCGTTCGTAATGCATGCGTGTCGGCCCCAGCACGCCCAGCGTACCCTGCACCCGGTCGCTGTGCGAATACGGTGCGCTGATGACGGCAATATTATCTCCCGCGGGAGAAATTTCTTTCATGCCGATTTGCACGAACACCGGCTCTGGGGTATCAATGCAGGCGTTCAACATCGTCACCAGGCGGTGCTTTTCCTCAATTGCCGCCAACAGTTCCCGCAACTGGCCCTGGTCGGCGAATTCCGTCGAGCCCACGAATTGCGCGGTGCCTTCCACGTACACTTGCTGCTCCAAGCTCTCCCCTAAAATAGCCGGATCGCAAAGCGTCAGCGCGCTGCGCACAATCCCTTCGTACCTCTCCCGCTCACCTGCCAGTTTCTGTAACAGGTCGCCGCGAATCGCTTCCAGCGTCCAGCCGGAATAGTGGCGATTCAGGAAATCAGCGGTGGCGTCGAGTTCTTCTTGCGTGAAGAGCCGCGGCGGCCGCAGCACTTTATCTCGCGTGTTTCCTCCTGGTGAGATCAGTACGATGACCACGCGCCCATCGGGCAGCAACCACATGCGGGCATGTTCCAAAACCGTTTTGCGGAGCGGCGGAGAAACAATGATTCCCACGCCCTTCGATACTTCCGCGAGCACATGGCCCGCGCGCTCGGTAATCTCTCCTGCGGAAACGCCCGCGGTCATTTCGCGTTTGATCCAATCGCGATCCTCGACGCTCAACGTGGCTTGCGAAGCAATCTCTTGCGCAAAGAACCGGTACGCCGCAGCCGTGGGCACGCGGCCCGCCGATGTGTGCGGCTGGTAGAGGTAACCGCCATCTTCCAGGTCGGCCATGACGTTACGAATGGTTGCGGTGCTCAGCGATTCATCGAAGCGCTTGGAAATGGCGCGCGAGGAGACAGGCTCGCCCGTCTCGATGTACGTCCGGACAAGGTCGGCCAGAATCTGGCGGTTACGGCGTTCCTGTAGAGCGGCGTTTCTCATAGCAGCAGTCGACATCGCTTGCTAATTACTATTGTAGGAAGCCTGTCAAGCGGCGTCAAAGGCTCACGTCCCCAGATTTCCAATGACAAACCACGCTCGACCGCGGTCAGGTTCAGGAGGAGTCGCGGCCCGCGGGTGGCTGGCACCAGGATGGTTGTACTGTTTGACATTGCATGCGACGCAGTATACTGTTAAACAGTGATCCGGTCATTTCGTTGCGACGACACCGAGCACCTGTTTTACCGGGAGAATGTGCGGCGATTCAGGGCCATCGAGCGTCAGGCTCTTCGCAAATTAGACATGCTGGACGCGGCGCCGGATTTGCGGACTCTTTCAGCCCTTCCTGGAAATCAGCTCGAGCCGTTGAAGGGAGATAGGAAAGGTCAGTACAGCATCCGGATTAACGACCAGTGGCGCATCTGCTTTGCATGGCGCGACGGCCACGCCTACGAAGTGGAAATCATGGACTATCATTAGGAGCTCAAAATGGCGAAAAAACTGAAGCCGGTGCATCCCGGGGAGATTCTCCGAGAGGA
>CAYOOS010000761.1:0-2206 GCA_964405585.1 uncultured Acidobacteriaceae bacterium
GGCAACTAACTCACTCCCACCTTTCACCCTTCGCAAGGCATCGTTCAAATTAGGACACGACCGCACGGATTGATTGTGACAAGACGCGATAGTTGAAGTCTCCTGTCGTTGGTAATGCCAACATGCTGATTAAGGACTAATCGGGAGCTAGCCAGGTTTCCTCTCGATAGCCTCCATAGCGGCAAACTTCCGCTCTACGTGTGGTTCTGAGCGGGGAGCACCTGAATGCAGTACACAACCCTCCCCGACAGCGGCGCCACAGGTAGGACAGGGAATGGAGGATACCTGTTCGGGCGTGAGTTCACTCTTCCTCATAATGGCAGAATGCGATAACACCGGCTCGCGAATCTGTTCAATTTTGGGCAAAAACGATTTTAGCCGGACTGACCAGAGTACTAGGAGGAACCTATCCGGTAAGACCTCATGGGCCTTCGGCCCACTACCAAGCATGAAAATAGGCCCGTACCGCAGAAGCGTCGTAATGAATACATAGGACTTTTGCCTATTTTCAGAACAGGCGACTTACCGGGAGCTAGCCCGCCCCTGCTAAATACCTCGCAGTTGTGCGAAATGGGGCTGCATGGCTTCCATCTCGATGTCATGCTTGCGGCATGTCGCATAAGAAAAGTAAGAAAGTATCCGGAAACGCGACGTATGCCAGCGTCAAAAAGGAATTGGCAAAGCCGCGCATGTCCAAGTCCGCAAGAATAACGGAACTTAACCTGGATACTGCGCGAATTTCAGCACACAAGTACCACCATGCCCGGAGGCGTCGACAAAATCATCCTGCCAAAGACGTCAACCCCGCAATTAACGAAGACCGCCAACCACTGGGCGTGAGATAGTCGTCTTAGACCTCGCCCGAAGGGCTACGAACATGCTAGACGAAGAGTGGATCAAGAAACTTGAAGACGGCAGGAAGGTGAAATTCATCTACCAAGAACTGCCGGACGATGGGGCATTTATCACCGCGCAGATTGAAAAGAATGAGGTCGTATACTCGGTCGTGTTGACCAAAGCAGGAAACCCGCTGAGCCGTGAGGATGTTGAAACGCATTTCAAGGGCGAACTTTCAAAGAAGTAGTACCACTCATTTCGGAACACGATCTGCACACCCGCCGATTCCAACCGTCCCCTACCCGCCAATCGCCAATCACGTTTTGCGCCTCCTGATTGTGGTACGCTAGCTCTCAAGCGGCGGTATTATGCAAAGAGGCGCGAATTCAAGTAACGTTAAATCTAAAAGAAAATCCACGCAGAAACCTACTTTCGATACCCAAGTTTTTCTCGATACGGCCGGCGTGGCGCGACAAATTGTAAAGTTTCGGAGATCGGAAAAGATCTACTCTCAAGGTGATCCCGTCAAGGGTGTGAAATACATCCAAAGCGGCGGGGTGAAGCTCTCGGTGGTTAATGAAGTCGGCAAAGAGGCGGTCGTGGCGATGCTGGGACCGGGCGATTTTTTTGGTGAGGGATGCCTGGCAGGTCAGCCTGTTTGTATGGGGACGGCCACCGCGATAGGGCCCACGTCAATACTATTCATTGAAAAAAACGAGATGATGCGCGTGCTCCGCACTGAACATGGGCTCTCTGACCTCTTCATCTCTCATATGGTGACCAGGAACATCCGAATCGAGGAGGACTTGGTCGATCAGCTGTTCAATTCGAGCGAGAAGCGGCTCGCCCGCACCCTTTTATTGCTTGCCCGTTACGGTAGAGAAGACCAGCCCCAAGGAATACTCCCCAAGATGTCGCAAGAATCGCTGGCGGAGATGATCGGCACGACGCGCTCAAGGGTCAATTTTTTCATGAACAGATTCAGGAAGCTCGGTTTCATCAAGTACAACGGCGGCCTTCAGATCAACACTTCTCTCTTGACCGTTGTCCTGCACGAGTAATCAACAACTCTCGCGTTTATCGGAAAGCGGCATACTTCCAGACCACTGTTGTCAAGAGGGCTTCCCACCAATGAATGGTCCCAAGTCCTGATTAACGCGGTGGTCTCAATGGGTCGATGCAACTCCATCCAATACATCGTTCCGACAATCCTCCCGGCACGATCTACAACTATGGCTTGGATGCGTTCCCGATCTTGAAAGAAGGCTAACCGTTCCGCCTCAAAACCAGCCCCCGGACGGCACGAGGCCATTCAGGCGCAGATACGTGACGAGATTGCCGTAATGCAAGGCGTCATGATTTGCGACTT
>CAYOOS010000762.1:0-2205 GCA_964405585.1 uncultured Acidobacteriaceae bacterium
GGAATTTTGGAAGCGCAAGGAGTGCGGCAACAATACAAATCCCCGCGAGGAGCGGGACAGTGTAATTGGGGAAGACGAACGCCTTCCTAGGGGCTGCAACTGCCCTTTGCTGTGACGGAATCGCTCTCGGAGGCACTGCCGCCAGCTTGGCCACGGGAATCCCGCGCTCCGGTGAAAGCGGAACATCCAAGGGAGATATCTTTGCCGCCGCGGGTTTTGCCGGCGGAGCGATTGCAACGGACGGCGCTTCTTGTTTTACGGGAGGTCCCAGATTCAGATGCGCGGCGACTTGGGCCACGGTCCAGCGCAAAGTTGGATCGCGTTTCAACGTTTGGCGGGCGATTTCCTGGAATGGTTGAGGAAGCGTCGCGGGGAGTTCTGGATCGGCTTGCTGATCTGGCAACAACTTCGGAGTGTGCTGGGTAAGGGCTTCGGCCAGGGTCAAGCCGAGCGACCACGCGTCGCTGGCGCGGCTCACGGGTGACGCGGGCAATTCCGGCGCATCATACGCGTCCGAGTCGCGTCCAGGGAGCAGCGATTCTCCAATGCTGGTCGCGGTATCCACCGACAACTTGATCTGATCGCCTGACGCGTGCACATTCGCAGGTTTGATTTGGCCATGCGCGAAAGCTTGCGCGTGCAGATAGGTCAGAGCGCCGAGCACGGGAGCTATCATCCCATTGGCTTCCTCCACCGTCAGGGCTCGCTCCGGAAGGATTTGCGCAAGATTTTCTTCCGCAAATTCCAGCACTACGAACAGCAGATCGCGATCTAGCAACCGGCAGCGGCCGGAATCCAGGAGCCGCAATAAATTGGGGTGAGAAAGCCGGGCAGCGCGGGCCCAGCGGGAGAGTTGCTTTTCCGCCGTCGCGGGATTCGCGGGAATCAGCTTGATGACGGCCTTTTCCGCCGGCGCGCCTTTTCGGATTGTTAAGAAAACTCCGCTGCTCTGGGTCACAGCCAGAAGTTGCTGCAACGGATACTCGTGCGCGACCACCTGCCCTTCGCATTGTTTCCAAATATCGGACATTTCGCACCTCCGACCGCGAAGTCATGTGTCCCGGAGCACCTGGCGGATAGAATGATTCTCTTCCCGCGAGGGGTCCGTGGGCAATCAATCATTTGGCGACCACGTGAGGGCTGGGAACGCAAGGCAGACGCCTGGGGCTGGGCGCTGATTTCCTTCATTCTGCCACGAAACACGCTGCGGCAGGGAGTGCGGGTTCCTATCGATTAAGGCCATTTCCGCATCTGATGCCGGCGAGCCTGGCACCCACAAGCCCACTGGCGCGGAGTGTAATTCTCGGGAGTGGCGCAGCTTGCAGGGGCACTGGCGAAAATCCTTTTGAAGATCAGGATCTAGTTCGGCTTCTGAGCCGTGGTCTTCTTTGGCGCGGCCGCTGGCACGATGTATTCGCCTTCCATACTCACCACTCCACCCGTCTCGTCCTCCGACGCCGTGTACGTGCCCTTGCCCGTAATCCCCTTCAGCTTTCCAGTTCCGCCCGTGAACGCCCAGGTGCCTTTAGTGCTCTCAATCACACTTTTCGGCTTGCCGTCTTTCACGACGGCCCACTCGAAGCTGAGGAAGAACTTATCGCCGTTCGCCATATTGCCGACGAGAGTTCCACGGGTTGAGGCTCGAGTGGGGCTGTTTTCTGAGAACGCAACATACGTTCCATCCTTCGATTTTTCACCCAGAATTTCCATCGGAGTCGACCACGGGCAAGTATTTTTCTCCAATGTCAACTTGTGTCCGGCCTGGTCCCCAGCTTCCGCCGTGCCGACCACCTCCGGTTTCGGGCATTGCATCTTGCCGGCAACCTTGGTCTGCGCCGCAACCGCCGACGCAAACAACAACGACAGACCCACCATGCTCACAATGCGTAGTTTCATCGACCCTCCCTCAATCGGTGTCATTTGCCTTAGGGAACGCTACGTCTCGACTGACGGGAACTGCTCCTCGCAGAAACGGGACTTGCTCATGCGAGCATAAATGAACGCATTCTGTCAGTGAGTCGAGTCACATCTTTGATAAACGGTGATCGCCATCGCACTCACAGCCCTAGAGGCGGCTCGCCTCCGGGCGGATAGTTGCCAATTCCAAAGTAATCCAATACTGACGCGCCATCCTGACCCAGCGCTCAATACTTTCTTGACTGTTGGATTCTGAGTTGTCTGGAACTCAAGCCGTGGCTGAGGGCG
>CAYOOS010000763.1:0-2197 GCA_964405585.1 uncultured Acidobacteriaceae bacterium
CGCGCTCTCTTCAAAGCCGCAATTGTTTGTGGATTGTTGACGCTAATAGTGCCGTCCGGCTCGATGATATGGCCACCTCCATAAGACGCCTGCCATTCCAGGGCCGTATAAGTGAGGCCTTCCCACGCGTCCCCCTCCCAGGCAAAGCCCCAAAAGTCTTTGTTCCCCGCGGCTCTTTCATTTGTCTGGATGACCGCTGCCATTTTTGTCAGTTCGTCCCAAGTTTGAGGCGGCGCGGAATAGCCATATTTTTTCAGCAGATCCTTGCGGTAGAACAGCAGTCCCACATCGGTGTTGTTCGGCACGGCAATCAGCTTGGAGTCAAACATAAAATTCTTGAGCACGACAGGCATCTGGTTTTGCACGTCTTCTCCCACAAACGGAGAAAGGTCCATCATGTGTTGGGCAATTCCGGGAAGCTCGATGATGTCCGTCTGATAGACGTCCGGGGTGCTCGAATGATTTTCCAGCCATTCAATGTGCTGGGCTCTTCTCTGCGCGAGTTCCTCGCCGTACGGCAAAGTTTTCACCACCGTACCCGTTTCCCTTGTGAATTCGGCGATCGCTTCCGGGCCAACTTTAGCCGGGCTATGCCAATCATTGAGGCAGGAAAACGTGATCGTCACCGGTTCGGATCTCTCGCTGCCGAGCCATCTTTCAGTCTTGCCGCAGGACCCGAGGGCCGTGCCGCATGCCACCAGGATTACAAGCGCGAGCACCTTCGCATTACTCGCTGCGGGCGAATTGGGACCCTTGGCGCTCATACTGGTATTTCATCGGCTGTAAATGCAACGAACTTTAAGTCGCACAACCGCTTGCGCAGCTCTCATCACATGGTTCCAGAGGGGTAAAGGTGTCCTATATTGGCCCACCGACGTCGCTTGAATAAAGCTCTGCTCTCATTGATGCTTGCGAAGCCACAAGGATGAAGTACCCACGACTTTCCGCCGCCTCGGCTTACCAAGAGGCGATTACATGTGACAGGGACAATCTCTATTCGCTCCGCTTCAACAATTGTCTGACATGGTCCAAAGGGTGCTCTACACGCAGAAGAAATTCGCTAGAAAAAGCCGCGGTTTCATCACTTCTTAGTTTTATGAACTTTCGCTCGAGTTTTCGCGGGTGTTTTCTTTTTCAACTTGATCTGATTAAAAGCAACGGCGTCACGGATGAGATTTCTTAGAGCACGCTCATTAACCTTATCGCCCTCGAATAAATCGATCGCCCGCCACGCGTTTCCGCCGAGGTCCGCGTTGAAAAGCTTGTCACGATCCGGGAGCTTCGCCCCGTGGGCAAACGTAAGCTTTACCTTATCTTTGTGGGCGTTGCCTACGGCGATGATTCCGTCGCGAGACCACACGGGACTTCCCATCCACTTCCATTCCTCGATTATTTCCCGGTCGGCCTCCAGGATGCTCTTGCGGATGCTGGCGAGCGTTTTGCCCCGCCAGTCGGTCAGTGATTCGATAAGCAGGTCAATTCGTTCTGATGGATTCATTGGATCTTTATGCCTCGAATTCTTGTCTTGTTTTCACTCCAGGATTTTCCGATTTCTTCGCAAAAAGCCGTCGAACCACATGGCCTTTCCACATCCACAGCCCCGAAAGGAGCAAAACAGGAAGAATGAAATACCGAACACTGGAGGCGTAGTTTGGAGTGTCCGAAGGTGAATCATAAATGTAACCGAGTATCGGAATGCCAAAGATGATGTGAATCCAGCGAAAAATCGAACGTTTGGTAGCTTCTTTCATGATCAGTTTGTCCTCCCCGTCTGAGGCGGCCAGTCGGGCGATTCGATACCGAACTGCTTGGCGTATTCCGCGTTCAGCCGCTGCCAGCCCCCGAACTTCATGGCGTCGGGGCCGACCATGCGGCCCATGGGAGCTCCGCTGAGAAGGTGATCAAGAACATCGAAACAAATGTGCCACCCGGCAGCACCCATGGCAATGAAGCGGTGACCAATGTTAGTCCACAGCGTCAGCCGCGTGCCAGCACCAAAGGCCTGGAGTTCCCACCGCATATCGAACCCACCCCAGTTGTACTCAAGCGCCTTGGGGGCTTCGGCTCGCGTCACCGTTGTTTCGGTAACGCGGGGGGTGGGCGCTCCCACCGTGGTGAGCTTCACCTTGGTTCCAACCGCCCCCAGGCTCCCATCGGCCTCAAAGGGCGCCCACTCGCGCAGATGCGCTGGGTCGGT
>CAYOOS010000764.1:0-2189 GCA_964405585.1 uncultured Acidobacteriaceae bacterium
CTAGCATTCGCCTTTGCGCTCCTGACGGCGCCTGCCGTTTTCAGCCAGGCGCCAGCAGCGCGGCCGGAATTTGAAGTGGCGTCGGTGAAAACGTCGGAGCCGCTTACCAATGGGCGGGTTTCCGTCGGAGTGCACATCGATGGCGCCATGGTGCGTTGCACGTACCTTTCGCTGGCGAATTACCTCACCATGGCATTCGACATAAAGGACTACCAGATCATCGGGCCCGATTGGCTGGGCAGCGAACATTTCGACATCTCCGCCAAACGGCCCGAGGGAGTAGAGGGCGAAAAGGCGCTTCGTGGAATGGTGGCGTCGCTGCTGGAAGATCGCTTCAAGATGGTGTTTCATCGTGAAACCCGCGAGTTGCCGGCATATGCGCTGGTAGTGGCTAAGAGCGGCCTTAAGATGAAGGAAGTGCCGCCCGATCCCGACGGCGTGGATACCGGCAAGGTGGACGTGAACGTCACTTCCGGGCGGGGCGGAGCCACGGTCGATCTTGGGGGCGGAGCGACTATCGCCTATGGCTTGAACAAGCTCGACGCCAAGAAGGTCAACATCCCCTCGATCCTCGATTCGCTTTCCAAGTTTCTGGACCGGCCGGTAGTGGATGAAACCGGTCTCACCGGCCGATACAACTTCACGTTGGAATATTCCGTGAGCGAGCTGAAGACCATGGTGCGCGGCAACGGCGGCGATGCCAGCCAGATTCCCGATTTCGGCGGCGATCAGCCGTCCATTTTCACTTCGGTGGAAGAGCTCGGGCTCAAGTTCGAGCCGCGGAAAGCTCCCGTGCCCGTGATCGTAATCGACAGCATACAGAAGACGCCCACGGCGAATTGAGCTGCTGGCAGGAACATAAATAGTGGCGGTCCTCTTCGCGATGCCAGGCGCCGGATTCTTCGGCCGGAGAGCGGGACGTGCGGAGAGGCGCCACAATCCTTCCGTCGCTGCTCAGACGAGCCGCCCCTTGGCTGATTGATTTGGGCAAGAATGTGAAGGTGCGGCCCCAGTATAAGTGCGCAGGGATCGAACGGGAACGCCGCTTCCTTCCGGACCATTTTCCCAGTAACGAAAATGTGACACCGGTCCGTCACATCATAGGCGAGCCCTCGGCTTGGAGTTGCTGCCGATCTTCACATTGGCGGGCCGCGCCTACTTCCCCCTGTGACTCCCCCGGCACGGCTCCGCCTGAAGATAGTTGCCAAATCGCCGGAGACTTACGGGGTCCATTTGCGATCCATGAGCCACAAGGCTACCGCGTCCCGGAAGATGGACGAACGACGCTCGACGTTCCCACCTGCGGGCCGGGTGCAGTGTCTACCTGTTCAGCATAGTGAAGCTCTCAAATCACCTGGATCCCTACACCGCGATAATCAAATCGGTTCGAGCTTGGCCCATGCCGTGCAGGGAGTGAGCCGATGAATGCAAATGGTCGCGCGCTTTTACGCGTGCGTCGTGGATTTCCTGCTTGATGGCGGGGCCGTAGACATCGAGGGCGGAGCAAGGTCCGCGCGGTTTGGTGATTTCGAGCAAGGCGCCGCCGGCGCGCAGGCGGTCGCCAAGGCGCAGGTCGCGGACATCGATTCCGCGCGTGGTGAGGTTCTCGCCGAGGGAGCCGAACTCCACGGGGTAGCCCTTCCGCTGTAACTCTTCCACTACTTCGGCGGCAATCAGCAGAATGGCCTGGCGCGGGCCGCCGTGAATTCCGGGATGGGCCTGGCGGTCGCCCTCGATGCCTAAAGACGCAATAAGGCCTCCCGAGATTGCACGTTTCGGGAGGCCTCCCGGAGAGATGTTGACTTGGACGATTGTGCCTTGCATCGATGCTTGTGGGACATGTCTCAGAGGTACCTGCAAAATTCTGCTGAGTCGGCGAAAAGCACCGCTCCCTCGCGGTCGCGGCTCAGTAAGAGCTGCAATGAGCCGCGCGCGCAAGCAAGCGGTTGGCGGAATTTTGCAGCTACTTCTTCAGCTTGTCCGGTCAAAAAGGTCAGAGTCAGGGGCGAGCTTTGCTCGCCTGGGCAAGCTAAAGCATGCCCCACATCAAATATCGTAGTAGAGCTGGAATTCGTAGGGATGCGGCCGCAAACGCACCGCTTCCGCCTCGTTCTTCCGCTTGTACTCGATAAAGGTTTCGATGAGGTCTTCGGTAAAGACGTCGCCGCGCATCATGAATGCATGGTCCT
>CAYOOS010000765.1:0-2189 GCA_964405585.1 uncultured Acidobacteriaceae bacterium
ACACACAACACTGACGCCATTGCGACGAATATCAGCGCCTCGACTCCCTGCAATCCCTAGCCACCGAAGTCGCCATGACCTATGGCGTTATGCGTTATCATCCAGCTGCCTTTGATCAGATGGATGCGGCCGCGACTCCCGAGGACGCTTTTGACCGCTCCGTTGAGCAGTATTCCTTCCTCAAGCGGAACGCCGCCGCCATCGCCGTTTCTGCGGGCGGACTCCGCCTGATGCCTGCAAGCGCCTTTGCAGACTCAACGTATACGCCCTCGATTTGGCCCGTGCTTGGCCGCATCACGGATGGCTTCGGCGAACGCCTCGATCCCTTCTCAGGTGAAGGCGCGTTCCACACAGGAGTGGATGTGGGTGCAGACTACGGTGCTCCCGTGCACGTCACCGCGGACGGCATGGTCCTCGATGCCGGACAGCACTCTGGCTATGGCCGCGTCGTCATCGTGGATCACGGTTTTGGCATCACCACCTGGTATGCCCATCTCTCGTCTTACGCCGTCGTCCCTGGGACCCGCGTCAAGCGCGGCGAAGTTATCGGCTACGCAGGGATCAGCGGCCGTTCTACAGGGCCCCACGTCCATTACGAAGTGCGCATGAACAACGCCCCAGTCAATCCCTGGCGTTACATGAAATCCACCGCGCCCTCTGCGGACTGATTCCTTTCCCTTTCACCCACAATCACCGTCTGCGAATTTCGTAGCGCATGGCGAGTCCGCGAGCCCTGTGGCTTTTTGTGGGTTTGTGAGTGAACAGTCCGGCTTAATGCTTTGTCGTATGCCCTGCCACAGCGGGTGTGGGCGGTTCTGCTGGCGTTTCCGCCGCGTGCACTGCTTGTAGTAGGTTCGGCGTCACATCAAATATCACGCGCACCGATTTGCTAGTTCCTCGATCCACCTTTTGCACATCGGCCGACCGCAGCAACTCCAGGTATCCTTCGCGCAGTTGCGGGTCCAGCTTCTTGCGCGTGTCTGCCCCATTAAGCCCGGCTTGGGCCAGAAGGAGTATCCCATTCAGGAACTCGCTGAGCTGCCGCATCGTCATTTCGGACTCGCACTCGCCATCGATCACTACTCGCAGCAAATTGCCATCGGGTTTCGCCCCAATCGAAATCCATTGCAATTGCGCCAGCAGCGCCGCCAGTTGCGGCGATCGAAATCCTCCCGGAGCTTGCTGCGCCAGCGCTGCCGCCGCACCCGAATCCTGCCGGAGCACGGCGAATACCGGGGTGCCCGCCAGGCGTCCAAAGCGTTCGCGCCACTCTGCCGCGAACGGATCGGGTTGTGCAAAAAGCGCGGCTGCCGATGAATCGTTGGTCCACGCAATCCGATTTTCGCGCAGAAAAGTTAAAAAAGACGCGCCCGCTGTTCCCGCCGGAGCAATCGAGTAGATCGTGGCGCCATTCCGCACTTCGGTTTTTCCCGATCGTTGGAAGTACGTCGAGATTTTCTGGCGATCAAAATGTCCGTCAGCGATCACCAGAACGCTGGAATGATCGGCCGAGCGGGAAACTCCCAGCGCCACGCGATCCAAATCTTGTTCGTAATTGAAGCCGGTTGCCTGCACGAATTGCGAGTAATCCGCATCCGGCGCGGGGCGCGGCGCCCAAGCATACAACTGCGCCAGAAACGGAGAGGAACGCAAAGCGGCCATGTCCAGAAATACTACCGCGCTGCTATTCGCAGGCATCCGTGCAAGCATTTCATTGCGCACCGCCAGTGGATCATTCGACTTGTAGTGCAGGTAGAGGAACGTTGCAGCCAATGAAATCGCCACCACAACAAGCAGACCGCTTAGCCATTTGCGATTAGACATAGAAGGTAAGACCAACGGACGCTCATTGACACTTCCTGGCCATTCTCGCATCCAATCCCCGACAAGCAACAAGAGTTTGCTGTCCCGGCTCAACTCCCCAGGAGGCTTCCCGAAGCGGCTGTGGATAGAATGGCAGCTCCCGGATGCGAGGCATAGTGTAACAAATTGAAAATACTACCTTTATGTTATCGTGACGGGTGAATGTCCTGTGTTTGTTTTTCCACAGTTTTGGCGACCGAAGTGCTCTTCATTCTCTCCACCTGCCCTTGCAATTTGTGTGCCCAATCTGCTATTCTTGTGCGGTTTGAGCAGCGCTGGCGTAGCTCAGCTGGTAGAGCATCTGATTTGTAATCAGAGGGTCGGGG